>NZ_CEZJXU010000180.1:0-4694 GCF_983023055.1 Dethiosulfatibacter sp.
GAAAAGGCTTATCAAAGAGGCTACGGTCCTTTGACTCCTGGATTCAAGGTTATAGAATACGGAGATATAGACCAGCTTAGGGAAGCAATAACTCCAAATACAGCTGCATTCATAGTTGAACCTATTCAGGGAGAAGGCGGAATCATAGTTCCAACTTTTGGATTCTTGAAGGAAGCCAAGAAGCTTTGTGAGGAAAACAATGTTCTTCTTATTGCAGATGAGGTTCAAACCGGATTTGCTAGAACAGGAAAGATGTTTGCCTGCATGTGGGAAGATGTTGAGCCTGACATGTATGTAATGGGTAAGGCACTTGGCGGAGGAGTATTCCCCGTATCTGCAGTTGCAGCTGACAAATCAATACTTGGCGTATTCGAACCAGGTTCTCACGGATCTACTTTCGGTGGAAACCCACTTGGATGTGCAATAGCAATTGAAGCAATGAAGGTAATGGTTGAAGATGATTATGTAGGAAAGTCAAGTGAAATGGGTGCGTACTTCCTGGAGAGACTTAAAGAAATCAACAATCCTCATATAATAGATGTAAGAGGAAAAGGTCTTTTCATAGGTGTTGAATTTGACCACAAGGCAGAGCCTTACTGTGACGAGCTTAAGGAACTGGGAGTTCTAGCTCATGAAACTCACGAAACAGTAATCAGATTTGCACCACCTCTAATCATCACAAAAGAGGAAATTGACTGGGCAATGGAAAGAATTAAAAAAGTTCTTGATAAATAGAAATAAACACTAAATATATGGATTTTGTGGACAACTCTGTGGACACACCCCTAAATCTGGGGATAACATGGTGATTTACAGTAGATAATGTATCATGAATATTGTATACAAGCTGTTGATAACATGAACAACCTTCTCACCAGAACAGTTAAAAAGGCACTGAAATATTGAAATTTCAGTGCCTTTTATATTGTTAAGAAGTTGTGGAGAAATCACCCGATTTGGTATTAAATTGTTGATTGATGATGTGGATAAGATATCAAGTTCACAATTATGACAATAAATGATATAATTAGTAAATAAAAATCAAAAAATAGAACGTGATAAATACAACATAACAAATCAAGAGGTGAAGCATGAAAAATAGATATCCTAAACTTACAATCGACATGAATAGATTGAAAAACAATTTTGATATAATCAACAACATGTGCAACAATTTTGGAATAGAAACAGCATTTGTAATAAAAGGATACAATGGAATACCGGAGATTTCCGAGGAAGTGGCAAAATGGGGCTGTGTTCAAATTTCTAGTTCAAGGATAGAGCAGCTGAAGGATCTTAAGCTTAGAGGACTGGCAGTGGATACTTTGCTGGTTAGACTGCCCATGATGTCAGAGATTGAAGATGTTGTCAGATATGCAGATATAAGCTTTAATTCCCAGAAGGAAACTCTAGTTGAGCTTAACCGGGTTGCAATAGAAAACAACATTAAGCACGGGGTTATTTTAATGAGGGATCTTGGTGATCTTCGTGAAGGTATTTTTGACAGAAAGGAATTCACCGACACTGCATGTTTCGTGGAAAATGAACTGGAAGGACTTATTCTTGAAGGTGTGGGAGTGGCACTCAGCTGTTACGGATCAACATATCCAACTGTTGAAAATATATCTGAACTGGTTGATAATGGACGGGAAATAGAAGGACTCATAGGAAGAAAGCTCAGGTATATATCAGGTGGTTCCTCCACATCTCTTAACTTGGTACACAAGGGCGAAATGCCTGAGGGAGTAAACCACTTGAGGCTTGCAGAATCCATAATATGTACTTTAGACCTTCCCTTGAACTGGGATACTGACATTGAAGGACTGGACAAGGATGTATTCACACTGGAGGCTCAGATAATAGAAATCAAGGAAAAACCTTCATATCCCATAGGCAGAAAGGGTGTCAATGCCTTTGGTGAAGAATTGGAATATGAAGACAGAGGAATTAGAAAACGAGCACTCCTTGCAATAGGAAATAGGGATATTGGAAGTTATACATCTCTGGTTCCAGTGGATGAGGGAGTAGAACTCATAGGAGCGAGCTCCGACCATTTGATCTTGGATATAGAGGATGCGGTGAAGGAGTATATCATTGGTGATATATTAAAGTTCAATCTCTTTTACCAGGCAATTCTTTTTGCTTCTGATAGGAATATAATGAATGTGGAGATTATAAACAAATAGTTCTATGAATTAGAAAACTAAATAGGAATACAAGGGCTTTTCCTACTATTGGGAAGGCCTATTATTTTGTTATAGCTTAAAAAAGATAATCATATATATTATTCATAAAAAAATGATATAATTAAGTGTTCAATAAAATAAAGAGGTGTTTTTATGATAGGAGTAGCGTTTATACCGTTTGCAATTATATTTTTCATACAATTAATTCTTGCAATATTTGTATACAACGACAGTCAAAAAAGAGGAATGAATTCTATGTTGTGGGTGTTAATAACTGTCCTGCTCCCCAACTTTATTGGCTTCATAGTATATCTGGTAGTAAGGGGACAGGCCGGTACACAACTTGGAGAAAAATTAAAGGATTTACAGTCTCATCAGTGGGAACAGAATAACAGACCTGAAGACAGAGTGGATACAAGAAGCGAAGATATAATTGATTCAAGGAAAAAATCCGAAAGCAAGCAGTATTACAGTACCAAAACACCAAAGGGTGGAGGTACGAGATGCCAGACCTGTGGAAGGATTATTTCAGGATATCCAAACAAGTGTCCATACTGCGAAGCTCCAGTTCACAATGAAATGCATGAAGATGATGATTTAATGAGGGCAAATGCCGCACGAAAAGGAATAATAGCAGTTGTGGCAGTATTTCTTGCAATTGGAATGCTTGCTTTTGCATTGATTTCACTCACTCCCTTCAGGCATATGGAGATTTCAGAAGTTATCGATACCTTCAAATACGATATTTTTAATGGTGAGGATAAAAATGCAAGCTCCATAATAAGCAGCAAGTATTCCTACTGGGATGGAACAAAGGAAAAAATCATAGAAGCCGACAAGGATGGAGTTCTTGATATTGAATTTGAAATGGAGTCAAAGGAAGGTATACTATTTGCTGTAATAAAGGATTCCGACAACTATATAATGTACAATATTCCGGGAAATATTCACGAGCATATAGAGATCAACGTGAAAAGGGGTGAGACATACTATATATCCATAGTAGGACAGGAAACAAAGGGGTTTTATAAATTTGAATGGAGTATTAAATAATGAAGTATGCAGACATAGTAGAGGGTATTTTTCTAAAGAGGCCCAACAGGTTCATAGCGGAAGTACTGATTGATGGGAAGGAGCACAGTGTTCATGTGAAGAATACAGGACGGTGTAGAGAAATACTCATTGAAGGAGCAAGGATATATCTTCAGGAATCGGACAATCCCAAAAGGAAGACAAGATTTTCTCTTATCAGCGCCTACAAGGGAGACATGCTAATAAACATAGACTCCCAGGTTCCCAATAAGGTTGTTTATGATGCCTTTAAAGACAAGAAAATTGAAGGCTACGAAGATATTCTTCTTCTTAAAAGGGAAAAGACCTACGGTAATTCAAGGTTTGACTTGTATTATGAAAGAGAAGACGGAAGAAAGGGATTTGTAGAAGTAAAGGGAGTAACCCTTGAAAAGAATGGAATATCCATGTTTCCCGATGCTCCTACGGAAAGGGGTCGAAAACATCTTCTTGAACTGAAGTCAGCAAAAGAAGAGGGATACGAATGTGCAGTTTTCTTCCTTATTCAGATTGAGGATATTTTGAAGTTTATTCCCAATTATGAGATGGATATAAAATTTGCAGAAGCATTGAAAACAGCAGAAAAAGCCGGTGTAAATATACTGGTATACAATTCAAAAGTCAGCAGCGATGAAATTAAAATAGATAAAAAGGGGGAATACAGCCTTGATGATTATTGAAATAAGCAGGGTACTTATACAAAAGTCAAAGATTGAAATACCTATTGAAATAGATCTTTTAGAACCTTGTTCAATAAAAAGTCTCATAGAGAGACTTAACCTTGAAAATATGGGATATGCGGTTTTTTTTGTAAATGGAAAAGAAGTTAAGAAGGGCCATATTTTGAGTAATGAGGATAATCTAAGAATACTACCTATTTTTGGCGGCGGATGATTGTGAATAACATATTAGAGAAGAGGTATTGAATGATCAAAAATGAATCAATGGAGATGTATCTTGAGACAGTCTATATTCTTGAAGAAAGAAGCGGACATGCCCACGTTACCGAAATTGCAAAAGAACTTGATGTTTCAAAACCCAGTGTTACTAAGGCTATGAAATATTTGAGAGCAAAGGGTCTTGTGGAAAAGGAGCCCTATGGTTCTGTAACACTTACGGAGAAGGGTAGGGAAATAGCGAAGAAAATCTATAGAAATCATCTTGCAATAACCCGTTTTTTGGAGACATCATTGAATATGAAACCTGAAGATGCTGATAAAGATGCATGTAGAATAGAGCATGTAATTAGTAACAGTATGCTTGAAGCCATAGAGGAATACTTGAAGAAGAAAGATGCAGATAGTTAAGGGTAATTAACCAAAATGGTTTTCTGTTAATTCGTTGACAATTGTTATCAAATAGTATATTCTATTATTGTTGCACGAGGTTAACTTTTGTGTAACGAGGAGGTTGAAATGGTAGCAGGTGTAAATTCTA
>NZ_CEZJXU010000181.1:0-2033 GCF_983023055.1 Dethiosulfatibacter sp.
TCTGTAGTCTTGTATCCTGAACAATGGAAAAATGCCACATCAGGGAATTCCTTGGACATTTTCTCAACATGGTCCATATAACCGAAGCTTGTAGCGAAAATCGCTGTTGCTCCCTGGTCTATCATATTTCTTATTTCCGATTCTACTTCTTGAGTTTCAGGTACAGATTCCTTGTAAAGAGTTTTTACTCCAAGCTGCTCTTCAAGGTAAAGTCTTCCCAGGTCATGAGCATAAGTCCAACCACCGTCACCTATAGGTCCTACAAAGATAAAACCTACTACCATGTCCTCTGCCGGTGCCTCCATTGGCTCTTCTGTTGGTTCCTGTGCCGGCTCGTCCCCTGCACATCCTACCAATGCAAATACCATTACAACTGCTAATAACAATGCTAAAAATCTTTTCATTTTTTCCTCCTCAAGTCTAGTTTCATGATTTAAATTCTATCTCCCCGTTGCCCATGTGGTCGATTACAGCAAGGGATTCTACTCTAAAACCCTTGTCGCGCAATATTTGACCACCTTCTTGAAATCCTTTTTCAATAACAATCCCTATACCCTCAATATTTGCTCCTGCCTGAGTTGCAATGTCCACAAGACCCAATGCAGCCCGTCCGTTAGCCAGAAAATCATCCACAATAAGGACGTTATCCTTATCGGACAGGTATTTCCTTGATACCTTGACATCATATTCTGTCTTTTTTGTAAAAGAATACACACTGCTTGAATAAACATCATCATCAATGTTCAATGACTTTGTTTTTTTCGCAAATACAAGTTGCACTCCAAAATGCAGTGCAACAAAGGCACCTATTGCAATGCCAGAAGCTTCTATGGTCAATATCTTTGTGATATTACTTCCGTCAAAAAGCCTTTTGAATTCCTTTCCGATTTCATTCATAAGGACAGGATCAACCTGATGATTCAAAAACTCATCAACCTTGATAATATTCTCCCCTATTGCCTTTCCATCTTCCAGTATTCTTTTCTTCAATAAATCCATATACGATATCTCCTCAAAAAAGCAGCTACGCTGCGTTGACCGCGTAAGCGGTTATTAAAACGCGAAGAAAAGTTTCCATAACCGCATAATACCAATGATTCAAGGGATTATGCATATTTAACTTTCCTAAGCTACAAAAAAATAACCCTGCATCTGCAGAGTTCTGTAAAACTATAAGCTTAAAGATTAAGCTTTAAGAATAAAGAACCCGTAGCCTGTAACTATTTTTGGTAGTTTGGTAGAAACATTTGATCCATATTATCAAATTTATACGAGCAGTGCAATGATATCTCAAAGCACTATATTTAATTTTAAAATCCACATGCTTTCACACGGAACCACTATGAATTTTATTACATATGAGCATAAAAATCAAGTTATATTATATAAAAACTCTCTAACAATAATTTGATAAAAGATTAAGTTTGAAAATAAATGAGTAATACACTACAATTGTCTCTGGTATAGAAAAAACAATAGGTTATATTTTAACAACGCCGTATAATGAATGCACAAATTATTTATTTTTTATTGCTTCATTGTGAATTATACGTCGTAATTCAGGGTATACTTTATTTATCTATTCATAATATTATAACGGAGGGATTAATTTTGAAAAAAATAACAATATTACTATTATCATTCATTCTTATCATTTCTTCATGCATTCCTGCATTTGGTGAAGTTGAGGAAGACTGGACTTATTATGCCTTTGACGGCACCCAATCTGAATGGGCTGAACCCGAGCTGCAAGAAGCTCTTACAAACCATCTCGTTTATGAGGAAATAATGTCCAAGTATACTCAAAATGTAACCCGTGAGGAGTTCTGTACACTATCAGTCAAATTATATGAAAAGTTCACACGTAATGAAGCTAATGTTGGAATAGATCCTTTTGAGGACACAGACAATCCATATGTATTGAAAGCATACAACCTGGGCATAGTAAACGGAATCAGCGATACAGCGTTTGCTCCTTCAAAAAGCATAACCAGACAGGAAATATGCGTAATGATTTTCAGAACACTTAAGGC
>NZ_CEZJXU010000181.1:2043-4688 GCF_983023055.1 Dethiosulfatibacter sp.
TTTTGATACTACCATTGACATGACTTTAACATTCCCATTCAACGATGCCAATATGATTGCAGACTGGGCACTAGGAAAAGTAATATATTGCTATCACAACGATATCATTCATGGAACAAGCTACAAACTACTGGATCCTCTTTCAAACACGTCAAGGGAACAGGCTGTTGTTCTCATAAACAGAACATACCTTTCCTTTGAATAATCAAATTCATAGCGTAATTCAGCAGTATGAAAGACAATTATCAGTCTTTCATACTGTTTTTTATTTATTAAGATGCGAAGGAAAGTTTCCTAAGCTAATAAAAAACTGTTGATATCTGAATATTTCATCCAGTTATCAACAGTTTAAGTAATATCTTTAATTTACAGCTTTGCTATGTCGTTTCTATATTGCTTCTTTTCAAATTCTATCTTTGGAACATTTTCATATATTCTTTTTCTTGCTTTTTCAATGCTGTCTGCAACACAAGTTACTCCAAGTACCCTTCCACCATTTGTTACTACATCATCACCGTCAAACTTTGTACCAGCGTGGAAAACTATTATATCGTCATCAACACTGTCAAGGCCAGTAATAATCTTACCTTTCTCATATTCTTCCGGATATCCTCCTGAAGCAAGGACTACTGTTACGCTTTCCTTTTCATGCCACTCAAGGTCTTTATGGCTGAGGTTTCCTTCTATTGTCTTAAGCATTACCTCTACAAGATCGGATTTCATTCTTGGAAGAACAACCTGTGTTTCAGGATCTCCGAATCTCACATTAAATTCAAGAACCTTTGCTTCGTCGTTTTCTATCATGAGACCTATGAAAAGAATTCCATGATAGTCTATTTCATCTTCTTTGAACCCATCTATAATATTACTTAGAATATTTTCATCCAGATATTTCTGCAACTTGTCCGTATATATGGGATTTGGAGAAAAGCATCCCATTCCACCAGTATTCAGTCCTTCATCATTATCAAAAGCCTTCTTGTAATCCCTTGCACTTTCCATCGGAATTATCCTGTCTCCGTCTACAAAGCATAGTAGCGACGCCTCTATTCCTGTAAGAAACTCTTCTACTACTACAGTATCTCCAGCCTCTCCAAATTGTCTGCTTTCCATAATGGACTTGATGCCATCTACAGCCTCTTCCATCTTCTCGCAGATCAATACTCCCTTACCAGCAGCAAGTCCGTCAGCCTTTACCACAAGAGGTTCGCTGAAATTCTCAAGTCCTTCAAGCGCATCCTTTGGATTGTTATATACTCCATATGCTGCTGTAGGAATATTGTACTTTTCCATAAACCTCTTGGAGAAAGCCTTGCTTCCCTCAAATTCAGAAGCCATCTTGTTTGGCCCAAAAGCCTTCAGTCCTTTTTCCTTCAATCTGTCTGAAAGTCCAAGTACAAGTGGTACCTCAGGCCCAATTATTGTTAAATCTATATTGTTCTCAAGGGCAAATTCCACAATTGCATCAAGGTCATCAACCTTTGTATCAATACACTCTGCTATTTCTCCAATGCCTGCATTTCCAGGCATACAATAAAGTTTTTCCACAAGAGGGCTTTGATTGACCTTCCAGCAGATTGCATGTTCTCTTCCACCGCTTCCTATTACTAATACTTTCATTTTCTACTCCTAGTGTTTAAAGTGTCTCATGCCAGTAAATATCATAGCTATTCCTGCATCATTACATGCCTTTATAACCTCTTCATCCCTAATTGATCCACCAGGCTGAATAATAGCCTTGATTCCAGCTTCAACTGCAACCTCTATTGAGTCTGCGAATGGAAAGAATGCATCTGATGCAAGGGCTGAACTTTCAAGACTGTCTTTTCCTAGATGTTCAATAGCATGATCGACTGCTTGTTTTGCAGCCCAAATCCTGCTAACCTGTCCAGGTCCTACACCTATTGACTGCTTGCCCTTTGCAATGGATATTCCATTTGATTTAGCATATTTTACTATCTTCCATGCAAACATCAAATCATCCATTTCCTTTTCACTTGGCTTTCTGTCCGTTACAACCTTGATTCCTTCATCAGAAAGAAGTTTATTATCTATAGTCTGTACAAGAAGACCGCCCCCAACCTTCTTAAGGTCGTATGCATCATCGGGTTGTTTTTCTTCTATATTTTCAAGCTTTAGTATTCTTATATTCTTCTTACTCTTTAATATTTCAACAGCTTCTTTAGTATAAGAAGGAGCAACTACTATTTCGATGAATATCTTGTTGATTTCCGCAGCAGTTTCAGCGTCAATCCCCCTGTTTACAACTACAATTCCACCATAAATGGAAACAGGATCAGCAGCATATGCCTTCTTATAGGCATCAATAAGCTTTTCACCACTTCCTACTCCACATGGGTTTGCATGCTTGCAGGCAACAACAGTAGGCTCGTCAAATTCCTTTACAAGTTCAAGAGCACCATTCGTATCATTTATATTATTGAATGAAAGTTCTTTGCCGTGAAGCTGCTCAGCATTGGCAAGATAACCTTTCTGCTTGTTTACTTCCTTATAGAAGGCCGCCTTCTGATGAGGGTTCTCACCATATCTCATGTCTTGAACCTTTTCGAAAGTCATAGTTAGTGTTTCTGGAAGTCCTTCAACCTTTCTTTCCTTTCTCATATAGTTGGCAATAAGTGTGTCGT
>NZ_CEZJXU010000182.1:0-4682 GCF_983023055.1 Dethiosulfatibacter sp.
TTAAACCAAAGAACCAAAACAAAGAGTATTTAACAGCAATGTTGAATGAACACCCGGAAATTAAGTTTGTATCATTTATGGGGATTGATATAGGTGGAAATGGAACAGATGAAAAGATTCCAGTAGCATTATTCTTGGAAGACATGGGCACAATGCTTAAGCAAGGAATCCAGACAGACGGATCTTCAGTTGACCTGAAGGGAATAGCGACTCTTAACAATGCAAGGGTTGATATTGTTCCAGACCTTGAAAGCACATGGTTTGTTGACTATAACTACGAATACCACTGCGACGAGAATGGACTTCCCGTAGGCTCACTAAAGATACCTGCATTCCTTGAGCATGACGAGAAAAGAGTTTGTTCAAGATCAATCCTAAAGAGAACAGTTGATGTGTTCAAGGAAAGAATAGCGGGAATATTTGAAACAAAGCCTGAGCTTGCAAAGAGCCTTGGATTTGATTTTGCCGACATAGACGAGATAGTACTTACATCTGCAACTGAGCTTGAGCTTTGGGTAAACACACCTGATGACGAAGCTAATCTTGAAGAACTTTCAACTTCACAGACTCTCAAGGAACAGTACTGGAAGAGAACTCACGGCATAGTTAGAACTGTAATAGAAAAATGTATGGCTGAGCGGACTTGAGCCTGAAATGGCCCACAAGGAAGTTGGAGGAATCGCCAGCAGGGTGGGATCAACAGGCAGACTAAAGCATGTAATGGAACAGCTTGAAATAGACTGGAAATATTCAGATGCGATGCAGTGTGCAGACAATGAAATAATTGCAAGAGAAATAGTGGAAGATTTGTTCAAAAGTCATGGACTTGAAGTGACATTCATGGCCAAACCTCTTGAAGGAGTTGCAGGAAGCGGCGAGCACACGCACTTTGGAGCTGCTGTCAAGCTCAAGTCGGGTAAATTCGTGAACATTTTCTCTCCGGTGGATATGACAAAAGAATATTTGAGTGAATTCGGATATGGATCATTGATGGGACTTCTTAGAAACTACGATGTTATAAACCCATTCGTTTCGTCTTCTAATGATTCTTTCAACAGGCTTAAGCCTGGATTTGAGGCTCCTATATGTGTAGTTACATCTCTTGGGCATACTAAGGAAATACCTTCAAGAAACAGATCAATCCTTGCAGGTGTAATAAGAGACCTTACAAATCCTATGGCAACAAGATTCGAGCTTAGAGCTCCGAATCCATTGTCAAATACATATCTTGTAATAGCATCTACATATATGGCAATGCTTGACGGTATCGAAGCTGTAGTTAAAGCAGGTCTTTCAATGGCGGATCTTGAAAAAGAAATTTCAAAGAAAGCAGGGGAAGAAGCTGTTTACCTTGAGAAGGATAAAATGTACAGAAGTGAAGACAATGTATTCAAGCACTACACTGAAGAGGAAAGAATAGCACTTTTCGGAAAGGCTCCTTCAACAGTATATGAAAACATACAGGGACTCAACCATGGTGGAGCAAGAATAGGACTTCTTAAGAACGGCGGAGTATTCACGGATGCCCTTATAGAGTCATTCAAGCTTGTAACGCTTGATAAATGGGCTACTGAGCTGGTTGGAAGAATCATTCCAAACAACAGGGCAGTTCTAAGAAGTTTTGATAAACTTCATACAGACCTTGCAACAGATCTTGATGTAATCAACTGGGAAAAAATAAATGCACTTAGAGTAGACCTTATGAAGGACAGCACTTCTGTGAAATCACTGTTCTCAAGAATCAGAAATGCAGTGGAAGAAGAAGCTTTTGATGTTGCTTCAGACCTTCAAAAAGAAATGAATGAGAAGATGGTAATTGCAAGACAAATGAACTTCGACTACAAGAGAAATATAATATAACAATTAACATCCTATATAAATTTAAAACCCGACTATGTCGGGTTTTTTTAATAAATCAAGAAATTTTAATATGCAAAACCCCTTGAAGTGTTATTATTCTACCTCTATTTGTGATAAAATGAATATGATTTGTACATTGTACTAGGACAAATCGCTTAATTAATAAAGTTTTAATATTATGTTCATTTTATTTATACTTAATGAGTATATAATTTTAATTTGAAGCATAATGAAAAAGAACAGTAATGTAGTTTTATCTCATAACAAGTTTCGTACTAATTCATATAACATATGCTATACAATTGAACCATTTGTATAGCATATGTTATATGAATTAACTCAACTAAAGTTAGGATATAAATACTAGGAGGTATAATTTGGATAATAAAGTGATACTTGTTGTTGATGATGACAAAGACATCAGGAACATGATAAAAATATATTTACAGAATGACAATTACAATGTTGTTCTTGCTAAAGATGGTAATGAAGCCCTTGAAATGATTGAAAATGCAAAGGTCGATTTGGTTGTTTTGGACATAATGATGCCAGGAATGGATGGAATGGAAACCTGCATGAAGATAAGGGAGAAGTACAAAATGCCTATAATATTCCTTTCTGCAAAGGGAGAGGACATGGACAAGATAATGGGTCTTTCAGCTGGAGGAGACGACTATTTGACCAAACCCTTCAATCCAATGGAACTTACTGCAAGGGTAAAGGCCAATATCAGAAGGGTGGATATTTTTGATAAGATTGAAGGTGACGATGACAAGGAAGATATCATAATCATAGATAATTTGACCATAAATATCGACACTCATCAGGTGTTTTATAAGGATGAAGAAATCCATCTTACGAAGACTGAATTTGACATATTAAAACTTCTTGCGTCCAATAGAGGAATGGTTTTTAGCATAGAAAAGATATACAACAAGGTGTGGAAGGATGAGTTTTTTGTTACAGACAATACCGTAACCGTACATATCAGGAAACTGAGAGAAAAGCTCAAGGATGACTACAAAAACCCAAAATACATAAAGACAATATGGGGAGTTGGATACAAAATTGAGAAGTAATTCTACAAAAAGTCTCAGAACGGAGTTCTTGGGATATTTTTTCATATCAATAATAGCAGCTGTCGTATTTGGAGTTTTGTCTTTTTACATAATTGAAAGCTCATACTCCCAGGCAAAGCTGGAACTAAATATAGAGGAAAAGGAAAATGCAGAGCTGTTTATTGATGAGTTGAACAACAGGTTGGAGGATTTGCCTTCCATTGAAGATCTGGAGTATGAAATAGGCTATTTGCTGAGCAGTGATGGAGTATATCATATAAATGTTGTAGATGAAAAGGGAGCGCTTTTGTACAGCAGTTCCGAGGATACCCAGCAGCAGAGGGACTTCATACTTTACAGAACCTTTACAATCAAAGGTGAAAACAACATATTATTCCTTGAAGGAAAGTACAAGGACAGGTCATATGAAGAAGACATACTGGCTATGATAATAATCCTCATATCCATAATCCTTTTTGTATTTATATTTTTCAGGCTGGCAAACAGAAGAATAAACTATATCCATGAAATATCAGAATCCGTAGACAGCATATCCATTGGTGATCATGACAGTCCAATAATCCTGTCGGGTAATGACGAACTGACTTTTCTGGCGGACAATATCAACTACATGAGCCGATCCATCAAGGAGAAAAAGGAACATGAGATAAAGATAGAAAGGTCAAAAAAAGAACTTATTACAAACATGTCTCACGACCTTAGGACTCCATTGACTTCAATCATCGGATACTTGAGTTTGATTGTGGACGGTAACTATGGAGATGAAAATAAGCTTAATGAATATGCAAATATATGCTATACCAAATCACAGCAGCTAAAAAAGCTAATAAACAGACTTTTTGAATACTCCAAACTTACAAGTGAAAAGCTAAAGGTAGAGAAGGTAAATCTTGATATAAACAGGTTCATAAACCAGATAAGAGGCGAGTATTCCCACATAGTAGAGGAAAACAACTTAAAATTTGAAGTTAATCTTACTGAAATCAAGCCTCACATAAGCGGAGACCCACTTCTCATGGTAAGGGTTTTTGAAAACCTTATATATAATGCTGTAAAATATGCGAAAAAACCTGGAAAGCTCACAATCGCCACATCTGTAAAGGGTGATTATGTTCTAATTCAGGTTGCAAATACAATAGACAAGAAACAATTTAAAAAAGGTGATATGGAAAATATTTTCGACAGGATGTTCATAAAGGATAAGTCAAGAAGCGGTGGAAAAAGTAGCGGCCTTGGACTTGCCATAAGCAGGGAAATCGTCGAAATGAACAACGGAAGAATCTGGGCTGAAATATCAGGTGGAAACATTGTATTCTTCATGAGATTCAAGAAAATTGCTTGATGTTGCAATTCTATGAATAGATAGCAATATAGTGATTGATATATTAACTAACTGGAGCACTCAAAGTTGGACATAGGAAAGAAAAATGTATTAGAACTAGGTACAAAAAAAGAAGGATATAATATCCTTCTTTAGTATTGTGCAGTTTTATTATATTAGACCTCTATCTCTCATCACATAAATGGATTCCTTAAGGGCGGCTATTGTTTTTACTTCCACTACTACTGTAAGGTCTTTTTCTTTTGCAAAAGTAATTCTATCAAGTAGATCAAGCTCTCCTGTATATGGAACAAGATGGTCCTTGCTACCCAGAGTATCATGGAAGTGCATGTGTGATATGTTGTTTTTAACCTTCATTAGGTATTCGTGGTCAACATATTCCTTGGCCGAGTCATGACCTA
>NZ_CEZJXU010000183.1:0-4672 GCF_983023055.1 Dethiosulfatibacter sp.
TACATATTGTGTCAAAACAAATTAAATAGTAATGGATGCATCTGGATTACACATTTTTAACTTTCCTAGACTATAAAAAAAGAGCCGTCTGCAGACAGATTTCCCATCTAATGACAACTCTCAATATATTCACTTAATACTATAGTATCTTCTTTATAAACTCCGCAGTCCTTTTGTTTTGAGTATTTTCAAAAATCTCCTTTGGAGTTCCATCTTCTATGATTTTACCCTCATCCATAAATATTACCCTGTCAGAAATCTCCTTGGCGAAGTTCATCTCGTGGGTTACAATTACAAGGGTCATTCCCTCATCCTTTAGACCACGAATAACCTCCAGAACCTCTGTTACCATTTCAGGGTCAAGAGCGCTTGTAGGCTCGTCAAAGAGTATCATTTTAGGGCTTCTTGCAAGAGACCTGGCTATTGCCACCCTCTGGGACTCTCCACCTGACAGCTGTGACGGATAAGCATCCTTCCTGTGGGACAGGTTGACCCTTTCAAGTAACCTGATGGCAGTTTCCACTGCATTCTCCCTGGTCTTTCCCTCGACAAGCATCTGGGGCTTAACAATATTGTCAAGAGCCGAATAGTGTGGAAAAAGATTGAAAGACTGGAATACCATGTTCATGTCATTGGTCAATTCCCTCTGCTTCTTGTGATTTACATATTTTCCTCTATTCACCAGTGAATGTCCATAGATTTCGATGTCACCTTCGGAAATCTTCTCAAGGTTTGCAATGCACCTTAATAAGGTTGATTTTCCACTTCCACTGGGTCCGATTATACTTATGATTTTCCCGTTTTCAACTGTAAGGGAAATATCCTTAAGAACGGTGTTGTCTCCGAATTTTTTTATTAGATTGTTTATTTTTATGGCTAACATTGACACACCTCTAATTGAAATAGGAGAATCTTTTTTCGATTCTTCTGAATATCCTTACAACAACCAAAGTCATCAGCAGATAAAGTACAGCTGCAACCAGGTAAGGATCCGTTACGAATTCCCTTGAAGCTATTAGCTTTGTTTGTCTAAGGATGTCTCCTAGTGCAATGGCTGCAACAAGGGCAGTATCCTTTACAAGGGTTATTGTCTCGTTTGTCACTGAAGGCAGAACCCTCTTGACTCCCTGTGGGAGTATTATATGCATAAAAGTCTTTGTCTTGCTCATTCCAAGTGTTTCCGCAGCCTCGTATTGTCCCTTGTCTATGGATTCAATACCACCTCTGAAAATCTCAGTGAAGTAGGCTGAATAGTTTATTGAAAAGCCTATATATGCTACGGTCATCCTCTCAAAGGCTATTCCGTAGATTGGCAGGCCAAAATTGATGAAATAAAGTTGTAGCAACAGGGGCGTTCCCCTGATAATCCAAGTAAAAGAATCTATTATGCTGCAGGTCATCTTATTGCCATTAGCTCTTAGGACAGCAAGTGTCATTCCAATAGGTATTGAAATGACAAGTGTCACAAAATAAATCTTGAGGGTGACACTTGCACCCTCAAGAATAAACTTCAGCATTGAAATATAATAATCCATTACCTGGAATATACATCCTCTCCGAACCACTTCACAGATATTTCAGCACCTGATCCGTCTTCTGCCATTTCATCAAGAATCTCGTCAAACTTGTCTCTCAATGAATCATCGCCTTTTCTGAATCCTATTCCTATCTGCTCTTCTCCATATGTATCTTCAAGAACTCTGAATATTCCAGGATTCTTTCCTATTGCATATCTTCCTGAAAGTTCGTCAACAACCATAGCATCAAGGATTCCTGACTGAACTCCCATGTATACCTCGTTGAATGAAGAATATTGAACAACTTCCTCTAAAGTTGCTGCAAATTCAGCGTCGCCTTCAACAGCTGCAGCGGCAGTGCTTTCTATCTGTACTCCAACCTGTGTTCCTTCAAGGTCAGCCTTGGCGTTTACAGGTGACTCTTCAAGCACTATTATAACCTGTCTGTCATTGAAGTACGGCTTAGAGAAGTTTATGTTTTCCAATCTCTCTTCAGTAATTGTAAGACCGTTCCATATCATGTCTATGTTTCCTGCTTGAAGCTCAAGAACTTTTGAGTCCCACTCGATTGGTTGTAGTTTAAGCTCTACACCAAGTCTTGATGCAACTTCCTTGGCAAGGTCAACATCAAATCCAACGATTTCATTGTCCATGTTTCTGAATCCCATAGGTGCAAAGGTATCATCAAGTCCAAGTACGATATATCCGTTGTCCATTACTTCCTGAAGTGAAGTATCTGCCTCAACTGCTGCTTCCGGCTCTTCTTTTGGTGTACATCCCACTGCAGCGGACATCATTAAAACTGCAACTAATAATAAAGCTAATATTTTTTTCATTTTGTAATTCTCCTCCTGATATTTTTGCAGCTTAAGAAAGTAAAAATGCATAGCCCCTAAAAGCATGGTGCTATGCGGCTAAAGAAACTTTCTTTCGCGGTTTAAATAAATGCTTCCGCATTTAACGCAGCATAGCTGCTTTCTTAACTCGATTAGTATATCACAAGATTTCTTTTCCGTAAATATGCTATTACTGTTTTGTAACAATAATAACCAGCAATTTATTACCATTACCTGATGAACAATCTATCATACAAACCATATATCTATCCATTGTTACAGAGTTCATTGAAGAGTCCAAGGTATTGGGCTGATATTCTCCTGTAATCGTATTTCTCTTCTATGATTTCACTTGTTTCCCTGAGATATTCATGATCTATCCTTGAATCAAGGACTTCCATAAGACTTTCTGCAAGTTTCTTCTCATCATCTGCCGGTCTGTAGTATGAACATCTTCCAAGGGTCACTTCCCTTACCGCTGAATTATCGGCCAATAGACAGGGGACCTCGGCATACATTGCTTCAACGGCAGCCATGCCGAAACCTTCAAATGATGATGTATTAACAAAGAGACAGGCGTTTTTCAACATGCTGTCGAATCTATCTTTAGGTAAATATCCTGTAAGAATGAGTCTCCCCGTTTGCTCCAGCTCCTCAACCAATATGTTTGTTTCCTTGTCATCCCTGTAAAGAGAACCCGATACCACAAGATTCCGGTCAGTCCTGTCTAGAATGGACTGAAATGCCATGAGCAGGGTTTTTAGATTCTTGTGCACATAAGCAAGATTGTTTGCAAATATATACTCTTTCTGTTCTATTACCATACTGTTGCTCCGGTTTCTGTCAAAATCTATGGGATTATAGATTAGTTTTATCTTTTCACTGTATTCTCCATAGTGCCTTGTTAATTCATCCCTGTCATATCCTGAGATTGCAACTATTGCATCCCTTTTATTAAAGTCCCTGCCATATAAAAAATGAAAAAGCTTAAGTTCATATCCCTTGTACACTGAAGGATTTGACTTAAACTGGATATCGTGGGGAATGACTACCGTGGGGACGCTGAACCTTCCAAATCCCGTGTATGCTACCGGGAAAACAAGCAGGTCTATTTCATGCTCTTTTACAAGTCCTGGAAGAATAAATGTCCTGAACCATATTCCATAAAACAGCTTCCTTTTCAATATTCCTTCATGCATGTCTACGGATATGTATTCAATATCCTCACAGATATCTATGAACTTGAATTCTGCTTCCTTCAACCCGAATATCTTTATATCCTTTCCATGTCCCAAGTCATGGAATCCCTTAAGAAGGTTCACAAGAACCTGTTCCTTTCCTCCTTCGTATTTTCTACTGAAGAAAGATCCATCTATTCCTATTTTCAATGCTTCCTCCTTGATTTTCAGATTCTACAAGAGCCCTTGCTATAATTCCATGTTCCTAATAACATCAAGTGTTTTCTCTGCTGTTTTTTTCCAGGTGAATATCCTGTGTCTCACAAATCCTTTTGCTATGAGTTTGCCTCTCAGGTCCCCGTCACCGAGAACCTCAAGTATCCTGTCTCCAATCATATCCGTATCATTGGGGTCTACGAGAATCGCAGCATCACCTGTAACTTCCGGTATTGATGATACATTTGATGCTATTACAGGAATCCCTGAAGCCATTGCTTCAATGGGAGGAAATCCGAAACCTTCATAGAATGAACAGTACAGCATCAGTTCCGCATTTTCATAACACCAGGCCAGCTCCTCATTCTTCAGATATCCAGGCAACATAACTCTTTCCTCTAGATTATTATCCCTTATATATTCATGTATTTCATCTGACTTCCATGCAAATCCTCCTGCAAAAAGGAGTTTGCAGTCTATTCTATCCTTGATTCTATCAAAGGCCTTGATTATGCCCAGGTTATTCTTTCTTGGAGTAATCGTCCCAACCACCAGAAGGAATTTCTCTCCATCCATCAGCGATTCCGGTCTTATCTTTTTATCATCACCGTATTTTATTGTACCCAAGTGTATGGCTTCAACATTTTTTCTGTCGGGAAAATATTTGAGTACATCCCTTTTGGTTGACCGGGATACTGTAATAATACTGTCGGCCCTCTTTATTGAACTGTCGAAAAAAAGCTTCATGTATATCCTGGCATAAAGCGCACTTCCTTCACCATATATCTTATATGCCATATCATGTACTGTAACAATGTTTCTGCATTTTGTCAGAAGAGGCATTGTAAATGCAGGATTGAACATGAGGCCGATTCCTTCCCGCTATTACGAATCTGTAATCCGGGTGCCTATTGTATATCTCCGG
>NZ_CEZJXU010000184.1:0-4662 GCF_983023055.1 Dethiosulfatibacter sp.
GTATTTACGGTAAAAGATGTAAATATTGATTTGGAAGGCAATGTATTTGTGAGCAAAAGTGTATTAAACAATCTGAGAAGGAAAGCAATAGAATCCCTTGAAGAAAAAATACTTCAGCACAACAAAAAAGAGGTTCCAATAGAAATTGAAGAAAGAGAAACCTTTGAAAGAGATAATGACATGAGATACTCTCTTAACATGAACAGTGATAGGGATTATAAGAATATAGATTTCAATGAAATAGATTTGGCATACATACCATATTATTTTATTACTGAAGATATAATTAATGATATAAAGGACAAGAACGATGATGCAGAAATAGTGCTGTCCTTTAGAAATGTATCAAAAACATACGACTATGTGGAGGCTGAAAGAGCCTATAAAAAGTATGGTGACAGCATAATAGGAATACAGGTCAACAACATAGACGGACTGGCATTTGCCAAGAGTCTTGGAGAGAATAACATTTACTGTGATTTCGAGATGAACATCATGAACGAATATTCTGCTGATTTTCTTAAGGGCGAAGGAGTAGAATGTTTTACCCATTCAGTGGAATCAAGCATTGGAGATATTGAAGAAATAAACAGGAAGACAGAAATGAAAACAGAGTGTATAGTGTATTCCAACCTTCCCCTCATGACTATAAGGAACTGTCCGTTTGCGCATATGAAGAATTGCACGGATACATCAAAGTGCAGCAGTTGCGACATGTATGACAGGTATGTCTTGAAAGACAGGAAGGGATATGAGATTCCAATGTCCAGAAACAGGGGAATAACCACAATCTACAATCCTATCCACCTGTACATGGCAGACAGGATGTATGAGGTGAAGAAAACAGGCTCAGACTATGGACGAATCGATTACAACGGGTCAGCAGACATAAACAAAGTTATTGAGAGTGTGAAATATGGTGTTGAGGATATAGACAAAGGTGAGATAACTAGAGGGTATTACTACAAGGAAATACTTTAAGCGAGGTAATATGAAAGAAAAGACTATTAAGGTTCTTGAATTTGATAAGATCCTGGAAATACTTAAAAAAAAGGCAGAAACGGACCTGGGCAGGGAATACCTGAAAAAGAGCCGCGTTCTATCCAATATAAATGAAATAAGAATAAAGCAGAAGGAAACTTCAGAGGGAATAACCCTAATTATGGAAAAGGGGAACCCTCCACTTTCAGGAGTGGCCAGTGTTAAGGACTATGTGAAAAGAGCGGAGCTTGGAGGAACACTATCTGCAGCAATGCTTTTAAAGGTAGGACATTCCTTAAGGGCTTCAAGGGTCATAAGAAACTATATTAAGTCAAGCTCTGGAACAAAGGTTGGAGGAAACATAAGACTCCTTTCCAAGATGGCTGAAAGCCTTATACCAAACAAGGTTGTGGAGGAAGCAATTACAAATGCAATAATCAGTGAGGAAGAAATCTCTGATAATGCAAGTTACGCACTTAAATCAATAAGAAAAAGCATAACAAACAAGAACAGTGTAATAAGAAACAGGTTGAGCAATATAGTATCAACCTTGTCGGCAAAAAAATATCTTCAGGATGCCATAGTAACAATAAGAAACGACAGGCATGTTGTACCAGTAAAACAGGAATACCGACATCAGGTGAAGGGTCTCATACACGACCAGTCTTCAACGGGAGCTACGTTATTTATAGAGCCGATGGCAATTGTTGAACTTAACAACGAGCTCAGCACATTGATGATAGATGAAAAGAAGGAAATTGAAAGGATTCTTGCTGAGCTTACAGACCTTGTAGGAGCAGTAAGCGAAGAAATAAAGTCTAATGAAATTCTTTTGGGAGAACTAGACTTTATATTTGCAAAATCAAAGCTTTCGCTTCAATTCAATTGTTTCGAACCTGTTCTAAACGACGAGGGATATATAGACATCAAGAAGGGAAGACATCCCCTTATACCAAAGAATGAGGTTGTACCTACAGACATTTGGCTAGGAAAGGAATTCAGGACTCTGATAATTACCGGACCTAATACAGGTGGAAAGACGGTATGTCTTAAGACAATAGGATTATTTACCCTTATGGCACAGTTCGGACTTCATATTCCGGCAAAGAGCGGCTCTCAGATAGGAGTATTCAACAATGTCTTTGCGGATATTGGAGACGAACAGAGTATAGAGCAGAGTCTTAGTACTTTTTCTTCACATATGACCAACATAGTTGAGATATTTAATGAAATTGAAGATAATTCACTTGTTCTTCTTGATGAGGTTGGAGCAGGTACTGATCCTGTGGAAGGAGCTGCACTTGCCACTTCCATACTTGAAGAGCTTCACGGAAGGAATGTAGTAACGGCAGCAACAACACACTACAGCGAGCTTAAAATTTATGCGCTTACAAGAGACGGAGTAATAAATGGCAGCGTGGAGTTTGATGTGGAGACTTTGAGTCCTACATACAAGGTTCTTATAGGAGTACCTGGAAAGTCAAACGCCTTTGAGATATCAAAAAAACTTGGTCTTAATGAGTTTATTATTGATGATGCAAGGAATTCCATAGAAAAGAATGATGTACAGTTTGAAGATGCCCTTATTCAGATTGAAAGGGATAGAAAAGAGATAGAGTCTACAAAGGAAGAGATTTTGAAACTTAAAAATGAGCAGAAGAATCTAAGTGAAAAGCTCAAGGTTGAAGAAGAAAAGATAAAAAAGAGAAAAGAAAGAATTGTTGATGAAGCAAAAGCTGAAGCAAAGGAAATTCTTGAAAATGTGAAAAAAGATACTGGAGACATGGTTTCCAGAATTGAAAAATACAACAGCATTATAGACAAGGAATCCAGAAAAGATGTTAGTGAAATCAAGTCGGGATTGAATAAGAAAATAAAGGAACTGTCAAGGACTGAATATATCCTTGAAACTACTAATGACGGCAAGCCAATTAATAAAGGTGACTATGTTTATATCAAGTCCCTTAACCAGAAGGGATATGTATTGACAAAGCCCAATGATGACGGCAAGGTTACTGTCCAGGCTGGTATCATGAAGCTCAATGTTCCAGTGAACACCCTTGTGAAAACGGAATCAGAAGAGGAAAAGTCCTCCCAGAAGGCCAAGAATAAGATGTATACCTTGAAGTCGAAAAACATCAAAACTTCCATAGACTTGAGAGGAATGAACCTTGAGGAAGCCTTCCTTGAAATAGACAAGTATTTGGATGACGCATATTTGTCAGGACTTAATGAAGTTCAGATAATCCACGGAAAGGGAACTGGTGTTCTTAGAAAAGGAATAACTGAGCTTCTGAGAACTCACAGGCTTGTAACAAAGCACAGACTTGGAGAATTCGGCGAAGGTGGAACAGGAGTAACAGTAGTAACTCTTAAGAACTAATAATAATGATAGAAATAGCAATAGAATCAGAAGCAGTAGATTAGTGAAAGGAATGCATGCAAGGACAATCTTAAGCATGCAAGGTGAAAATATGCTTGTAAGTGCATGTCTTTTGGGACTCAACTGCAAATACAGCGGAGGAAACAACCTTGACGAAAGGGTTGTAAAGCTTCTTGAAAAGGAAAATCTAGTTCCCGTCTGTCCTGAACAGCTTGGAGGACTTGAAACACCGAGGATACCATGCGAAATTGTCATGGAAGGTGATGAAAAAAAAGTTGTGAACAGCGAGGGTGTGAACCTTACTGAAGTGTTTATAAGGGGAGCAGAGGAAACCTTGAAAATTGCAAAGCTGTTAAAAGAGGATTCAATCCTTCTTCAGCCAAGAAGTCCTTCTTGTGGAAGCAGACAGATTTATGACGGTACTTTTACTGGAAAGCTTATAGACGGTGAAGGAATTGCAGCTGAATTTTTGAGGGAAAATGGAATTAAAGTTTATGATACTGAAGAATATTTCAGTGATTGAGTTGACACAGGTTGACCCTTGTGCTAATCTCATATAATAAGTTAGATACGGAGGATTTTGATGATAGATTATAAAGTTAAAGCTGCTGAACTTTTTAGCCAGCAGGTTGAGGGTGCATCAATAGATGAATTGATTGAAATGGTTGAAGTTCCACCCAATTCAGAAATGGGTGATTATGCCATACCATGTTTTAAATTTGCTAAGATAATGAGGAAATCACCAAACATGATTTCTGAAGAAATAAGCAAGAATATCACTATAGGGGATTATTTTGAAAAAGCAGTAAACACAGGACCATATGTAAACTTCTTTGTAAATAAGAAATATTTCGCAGAATCAATATTGAAGGAAGTATACGATAAGAAGGAAAAATATGGAAGCAGGGACATTGGACAGGGAAGAAAAGTAGTAGTTGAGTTTTCTTCGCCTAATATTGCAAAGCCTTTCCATATTGGACATATAAGAACTACTGTAATAGGAAATGCAATCAACAAGATTTATAGATTCATGGGATTTGATGTAATGGCTATAAACCATCTTGGAGATTATGGAACACAGTTTGGAATGCTGATATCAGCCTACAAGAAATGGGGAGACCGGGCAGTTATTGAAGCCAATCCTATTCCTGAACTGTTGAAGCTTTATATCAAATTCAATGCAGAGGCAGAAGAAAAGCCTGAATACAAGGATGAAGCAAGATACTGGTTCAAGGAGCTTGAAAACGGAAACGAAGAGGCTATTGAATTGTGGCAGTGGATTAAGGATGTAAGTCTTA
>NZ_CEZJXU010000185.1:0-4662 GCF_983023055.1 Dethiosulfatibacter sp.
CTGGATTGGAGATGCCTGACAAAGACAAATACATACTTGCTACAGTAAAGCCAAAGGATAAGGAAATAATTAAATCATTGGCAAAAAGATTTAACCGCCTTGGCTACAAAATGGCTGCTACGGAAGGTACAAGTAAAGAGATAAGCAGTGTTGGTGTTGACTCCCTTGTGGTTAATAAAATAGGACAGAAAGATGACATACTTGATTTTATCCAAAGCAGAAAGGTAGGATTGATAATAAATACGCCTACAAAAGCTAATGACTCCAAACGAGATGGATTCATGATAAGAAGAAAATCTGTGGAAAATGGAATTGAACTATTAACAAATCTTGAGACAGTGGATGCACTTTGCTCAGTAATAGAAAATAAAATTCCAGATAAAGACCTGGATGTATTTGAAATAAGCGAATTATATACTAAAAAAGAGATAAAAAAGGATATAGTCTAGCGCTCATTCTGCCGATGTGACGTTGTCACTTTGTTGGGAATATATATTTGTTTTAATTAAAACCTAAAATAAATCTTGTAAACAGACATTTATTATGGTATATTTGTCTTTGCACGGGAGTAGATAAGTGCTGGTGTGCTTCCTGGTCTTCAAAACCAGTGTGGGGCGTTTATAGCGTCCTGGGTGGGTTCGATTCCCATATACTCCCGCCATATGTTTAAAGGAGCTTTTAGTGATAAATAATGTAATGGTTTGTGTTACACAGCAAAAAACATGCGAAAGACTTATTGACAAAGGTAACAGTCTCAAGAACGAAGAAAACATGTTGTATGTAGTCCATGTAGTTAATGAGAATGACAAGCTTTTAAGGAATTATACTGATGGAGAGGCTCTTGAATATCTTTTTGGGATAACAAAAGAATTGGGTGCGGAACTTGTAATAGAGCGATCCAAGAATATTATAGATACATTGGTTAAATTTGCTGGTAAAAATGCTGTAGGTACAGTAGTGTTGGGTAAATCGCCAGATGGCAAGAATAAATTTGAAGAGAAATTAAAGAAAAAGCTTAAAGATGTAGAAATGATAATAATATAAAGAAGTGGTGCATATTGTTCGAAAAATTTAGTGTTATGCTTAAACTTTTAAGAAGCAAGGAAGTCAGCTGGAAAGATAAGCTTCCAATTATTGGCTTTATTGTATATATTGTAAGTCCTGTGGATTTGATACCTTATCCTATATTAGGCTTCAGCATAGTTGATGACCTGGTTGTTTTTATGTTGTTAATAAATCTTGTAAATAGGTCTATAAAAAAATACAGTACAACCAATGACAAGGGTGTTGACCCTGATCATGTTGTCAGCGATGTCGACTATAAAGTCGAAGACGCTGAAGATGATAAAAATGTTAAAGATGACAGCAATAATGAAGATGGGCAATGAATGCTCATTTTTTATTTTCGTATTTCAAACAGTGTGAAGTTATGTTAAAATAGTAGCAGAGATGACAGAGAGGTATACAATGGGTTATTTTAAAAATTACGATGTTAAAGAAATAATATATGATAACAGCTTTCAGAGAATATCACTGTGTGTAAATAATGATGACGGATCGGAATTCTACAACAACATAATAATGAGTACAAGAATCATAGATCTCATTGACACGGAGAAATTGACCAGAAAATTCAAAAATGTTCTTGTGGCTGAAAAATCAGACGACAGAGCATATATTATAACAGTTCCGGGGGAAGGAGTCCATTACGAAAATTATTTTTCAAACAAGAATCTTACCATGAAGGAACAGCTCTTTCTTACTGAGGATCTTCTCTTTAAGTTTCAGGACCTTGAAATGTTTGAAGACTTAATAGAAGAGGCTATAATATCCAAGGAAAATATTCTTGTAAGGGATAATGAGATAGAGTTTGACAATATATTGAAATTCAGCCAGGGGTATGATATAAGCGAAAGTTTGCTTATCAAATCAGTTGGTGACTATATGCACTACATATATACGGGAAGATTTATTGACGATTACAATATTTCAGACAAGTTGCCTCCAGATATTATGAAAATAATAATTAGATGCTACTCCAATCAGTACAAGGACATGGGGGAAGTAATCAGGGCTTTCAAAAAATCGCAGACATACTCACTGGTATTTGTACCGGTTCCTAATTCTGTTTTTAAGAAAGAATCAGCAGTAGAGGTTGATGAACCTTCAAAACCTGGACCTAATTTTGAAAATTTATCAAAATCAGATGATCATTTTCATCCGGATGATCCAGATGAAAATGATTTTGAAGCTAATGTCGAGGACGATGTATATGATGAGGTCAAAAAAAGAAAATTTAGCCTTAATCAGATAGCTGCAATAATCCTTATAATGATTATCCCTGTTATAATACTCATTATGACAAGCCTTGGAAGAGATGAATTGGAAGAGCATACGGAACTTCCAGAAGCCAACAATGAGATAGTAATAAACAATGCAAATAGCAACAATACAAATTCAAACGGAGAAAATCTTGAAGAAACCATAAACAAATTTTTCAGCCAGAACCTATTGGATTCTACAGATAGTGAATTCAATGCTGAAATTGATTTTAAAAAATTTTATGATGGATATTCATCGCTTGTAATTAAAAATGATGGAAGTGCAAGTAAAAAAACACTGTTTGCAGTAGTTGACATGTCTAATGAAGAACTGGACTATATGAAAAACAGGCAGGTAGGATTATCAATGAAGCTTACCAGTGAAAAGAACGAAGTAGAAGGATCTGTAATAGTTGAAGTAATAGAAAACGGAAAAATTTCAGCTTATTCAAGCGATAAGGTTCTTTTAAACAGCGACATATGGTTCCTTAATCAACTTACTGTGAACCTGGGAAATACGGATAGAATACTGTTGTATTTTGACTATGATGGGGATTCTACAGTATGGATAGATGGAATAGAGATAGATGTATTGAAATAAATAAAGGTATAAAGCGGGTGACCGCTTTATTTTTTTGCGATTTTTTAAAAATAAGGGAACTTATTTTTTTCATTGACGTCTAATGTATTTGGACTGGAGGTGACATCTTGGATGTAATAAAGATGAACAAGATAGTAAAAGAATATAGAATTGGAGAAATTAAGTTTAATGCATTAAAAAACATTGATTTATGTATTGGAAATGGTGAATTTGTTTCAATTATGGGTCCGTCGGGATCTGGAAAATCAACTCTGTTGAATGTAATAGGTTGTCTTGACAAATGTACAGAAGGCAGTTATATACTTGACGGTAACAGTGTTGAAAAACTCAGTGACAACCAGCTGTCGGAAATACGAAACAGGTTCTTAGGATTTGTATTTCAAAATTTCAGCTTGCTCACAAAGCTGAATTCTCTAAAAAATGTGGAAATTCCTCTTGTATATAGAGGCATAAACGGGAAAATGAGAAAGGAAATGGCAGAGGAAGCATTGATAAAAGTTGGACTGAAGGACAGAATGAAGCATTTGCCTACTCAGCTTTCAGGAGGACAGCAGCAAAGAGTTGCCATAGCAAGGGCTATAGTTGGTAACCCATCGGTGCTCCTTGCTGATGAGCCAACAGGAGCTCTTGATACTTCAACAAGCAACAACATAATGGAGTTATTTATGAAGCTGAACGAAGAAACGAATCTGACGATAGTGCAGGTTACTCACGAAGAAGCAATAGCAGAATATGGTAAACGAATCATCCGTCTCGTAGACGGCGAAATAAATAGAATAGACATAAACTGATTGGAGGAAAAAATGTTAAAAAAATTCATACCCATAATACTGATTTTGGTATTGGCATTTGCAGGGGTTTCATATGCTGTAAATGAACTTATGCCTGGAGATGACGAAGAAACAATAAATAAAATACTATATTCAACAGATCCTGTTATAAAAGGAGATATCAATGTTGGAGTAAACACTTCAGGACAGCTTAATGCTTCCTATGGTGGTGGAATAAAGGTTCCAGAAGCATCAGATCCTGAATTTTATGGAATTTCTTATATTATCGAAGAATTTTTAGTGGAGGAAGGAGATTCCATGAAAGCTGACGAACCTATAATAAGGCTTTCGTCAAATGACCTTGAAACTAGAATTGATGATTTGAAGATAAAGCTTGAAAACAAGAAGGATTATCTGGCACAGCTTCTTGGAATTGATGCAAGGGATGTTGAAAATGTGAATCCATATGATGGAATTGTAATAATTTCACCTATCGATGGAAGGGTTACTGAACTTAAGGCTTCTGAAGGTGAAGAGCTGGATGGCTTGATTGCCAATATAATAAATGATTCCGAAATAAAAATTTCTTTCAAAGTGCTGGAAAATGAATACTCTCTCCTTTACGAAGGGCAGAGAATACTGCTCAAATTTCCTTATTTTGAAGGATATTATGAAGGGAAGATAACAGATCTTAATCCCAATTCAGTGCCAAATGATGATTCGGAATTTGGTCTTTCATATGTGCACTGGGGTGAAATCACAGCTTTAAACCCTGGTCTAGTACAGACAAATATGATTACTTCAATAAGTACACCTGTAAGTGATGATGTAAACCTTCCAAAGTTAACATTATCTGAATCCGGAAAAGTGGTGGCATATGGAAAGGAAAAGAAAATATATAAAAATTCAATTTCATCAGATGAAATTACTGTTACCGAAGTACTTGTAAATGAGATGGATTATGTTGAGA
>NZ_CEZJXU010000186.1:0-4649 GCF_983023055.1 Dethiosulfatibacter sp.
GTTTTGTTCTTGGATCCAATGCACTGAAAGGTTCATCAAGGAGCATTATATCAGGAGAAAGAACAAGAATTCTAGCTAGGGATACTCGCTGCTGTTCACCTCCACTTAAAGTAGCAGGGAATCTTTTTACAAGATGGTCAATTTTCAGCATCTTAATGATTTTATCCAGTTTTTCATCCATTATCGAATTTGGTATTTTTCTCAATTTCATTCCAAAAATAATGTTTTCTCTTACATTCAAATGGGGAAATAGTAGGTAGTCCTGGTATACAAATCCTATATTTCTTTGTTCTGGATAAAGTTCAGCAGTATCCATGCCGTTAAAGAGAACTTTTCCCGTATCTGGTTGGTACATCCCTGCAATTGTTTCAAGAATTACTGTCTTACCTGTCCCTGTCGGGCCAAGTATTACAAAAAATTCATTGTCTTCAATTTTAAGGTTTATATTTTCAAGACTGAAATCGCCTAAAGACTTGTTCAAATTTATTAATTCTATCATTTGTAACTCCTTCTAAATCAGCAGATTTTCGATATTTTTTTATTTTTAAGACCGATGATTTCAAATATCAATAATGATACTACTGAAACAGTTATTATTATGGAAGCTGAGGCCATGGCAAGCTTCAAATCTCCAGTGGACATGTTCAGAAACAGTGAAACAGGAAGTGTTTCTGTTTTCATTCTTGTCGCTCCTACAAGCATAAGTGCTGCGCCAAACTCTCCTATGGCTCTTGCCCAGGTTATTACAGTACCAGCGATAAGACCATTTTTGGCAAGTGGCAGTGTAACCTTAAAGAAGCTTTGCATCTCAGTGCAGCCAAGGGTACGGCTTACAAATTCAAGTCTTGGATTGATATCTTCGAAAGTTGACCTTACAATTCTTAGCATATATGATATATTGACAAAGAATTGTGCAAGAATGATACCTTTTACATCGAAAACAAATTTTATCCCCAAGTGTGCAAGTGCTTTTCCAAAGCCCGTTCCGCCAAAAAGCATCAGTAATGCAACTCCCGATACTACTGGAGGCAGTGAGAGGGGAAGGTTAAGAACAGTGCTTACAAAAATTTTCCCCGGAAATTTTACTTTTACAAGACCATAGGCAATAGGTACTGCAAATAGAATGCAAAGTGCAGTGGATATTAATGATGTAAATAGACTCAGTTTGAGTGAAAATATTATTTCAGGTGAGGTTATGCTTGCTTGAAGCCCTGCATAACCTCTTATGAGAATATTGGATAAAGCTGCTATTATTAGTGTTAGTAACGTTATTATGAAAAAGTACAATATTACCTTAAAAAGTATATTTCTTCTTTTTATATTCCTGTATACAAATTTAGTGCTGTATTTATCACTTTGACTTGCTTTATATTCCATTTGGATGTCCTTTCAATACTTATTCAGTTATAGGTTCAAATCCGTGTTTTTTAAATATTTTCACGCCTTCTTCAGAGCTTAGATAATTTGCAAAAGCAGATGCAGCCTCTTTTTTTTCAGAGAAAGTCAATACGCATACAGGAATTGTTTTTATTGAATTATCTTCTTTATTTATTTGGACTACCTCAATTTCTTCAACACCCTGTGCATTGTCTTCCCAGATGATGCATGCATCAGCTTGTTCCATTGCTATGTGTACAAGAACCTCGTTTACAGTTGCATCCTTAGCAACAACATTAGCTTCAACTGCTTCAAGTATTCCTTTTTTATCCAGAATTTTCTGTGAAACTTTTCCTATTGCGGCGGATCTTTCGTCGCCGAGTACGATCTTCACTCCTTCCTTTGTAAGGTCATCAAGGCAGGTGATGTTTGCTGGATTTCCAGCTGGTACAGCTATAACGGGAGTATGATATACAATATTTTGAGCATTTTCTGTCAATCCTTTTTCCTGTGCTGATTCGAAATATGAATATGCACCTGGAATATAAAGGTCACCTTCTTGCATAAGTTCTAACTGGGTTAGGTTTTGTGCTGATCCTGCATAAGAATATTCGATTTGTACATTGAATTTTTCAGCATAAATTTGAGCGATTTCATCCATGGGTTTTCTAAGACCGGCACCGCAGTATACAATGAGTGTTTCATTTTTATTTTCTGAGTTAATCTTAGCTGTGTTTTCTACCGCAGAGCTTTCACCATCAGTATTTTCACCTGAATTGTTTGCTTCGCTGTTTGAACATCCTGCAATTGTGAACAGCATTAATGCTAGCATCAGAGTTACAATTAATAGTTTTTTGATTTTCATTTTGTTCTCCTTAGATTTATTTTGAGTTTTCACAAAAACGGTCCAAATCCAGCAATCTGGCAGGCCCGGAGATTGTCGTTCCAAAGAAAAAAGTGGGTTTTCCCGTATTCATGAAGTTTGAAAGTGTATTGTTGACTACAGTGCTACCTGTAGCTACAACGAGGTCACACCATTCAATTGCAGCGGTAAAATTATCTTCGCCATTTTCAATTAGTACATTGTTCTTCTTTGTTCCTACTTTTTCATCGTCAAGATCAAGCACTCTAATTTTAAAGTTTTTTGACAGATTCTCAAGGAATGCTGGCTGAAATCCTACAAGTATGATTTTAGGATTACCATATTTTTCCTTGATGTTTTCAACAAGTTTTTCAGCACATGATTCAGGTTCTTCGTCCTTGCAGTGTATTGTATTTGTTGTGATTCCCAGATAGTGGGTAATTGCATTTACAGAAGAAATAAAAATTGCTCTGCTCAGATTCGAACTAAGTTCCATTTCAAGTATTTCACCTATTGTTCCTGTGAAATTTCCTGGATTATCTGTAAAAGCCTGTCCAATAGAACCTTTGAATTCTGCCTGCATAAGTTTTTCTTTTCCCTTTATGAGAGGGTAGTCCCTGCGGATTGGATTTCCTATTGCTTCTTCAGTGGTAAGAACCTTAGCTTCTATTGAAATGTTTTCATTCATTAAATTATTTTTAACTACTAGATCCTTGAATTTTAATTTGATATCATTCATTAAACACGTATTCATAAAAATCTCCTTTAAAATAAAAAAATCCATGCTCCCCAAAAAAAGAACATAGACACTGAGTCTCGGTTACCTTTCCACACGGGAGGCATATCCGTTTCCAGATAAACCCTGTCGGTCTTTGTCCATGGCTAGGCCGAAGGTACAAAAGACTCGGTAATGAGTATATGATTGAATCAAATAAAGTATAACAGAATATATATAGGATGTAAAGACGAATTAATATATAGTGATATTTTATTACTTCATATCACGATTCCTTTACTGAATTATAATTCTATTTGGTAAATACATCTAATTCATTGTATAATTAAATACGAGACAATATTAGGAGGATAAAATGAAAAAATTAATAAAAAACAATGTTAACTGGGTCGGAAAAGTTGATTGGGAATTACGGAAATTTCATGGCGATGAATATTCAACAAATAGTGGTTCTAGTTATAATTCATATTTAATTCAGGAAGAAAAAACAGTTCTAATTGATACCGTATGGCTTCCATTTGCTGAAGAATTTGTAGATAACCTTGCTTCAGAAGTCAATTTGGAAGATATAGATTATATAATTGTAAATCATGGAGAGATAGACCATAGCGGTGCATTGGTTAAATTGATGGAAAGAATTCCTGAAACTCCAATTTACTGTACGGCCAATGCTGTAAAGTCTCTAGAGGGACAATATCACAAAAAGTGGAATCTGAATGTTGTGAAAACGGGAGACAGTCTTGATATAGGCAATGGTAAATCGCTGGTTTTTGTTGAAATGAGGATGCTTCATTGGCCTGACAGTATGGCTACTTATATGACTGGTGACAATATTCTTTTTAGCAATGATGCATTTGGCCAACACTATGCATGTGAAAGTATATTTAATGATACTGTAGATCAATGCAAATTATTTGAAGAAGCAATCAAGTATTATGCAAATATACTTACTCCTTTCAGCAAGATTTTAAAGAAAAAGCTGGATGAAGTCATTGGCATGAATTTGGATATTGATATTATTGCAACTAGTCATGGAGTTGTCTGGAGGGACAATCCTATGCAAATAGTTAGTAAATATTTGGAATGGTGTGATGATTATCAAGAAAATCAAATAACAATCATCTACGATACAATGTGGGACGGTACCAAGAAAGTTGCAGAAAAAATTGCCGAAGGCATTCGTATGGAAGATGAGGAAGTAACTATTAAGATATTTAATATTGCTAAAACAGATGACAATGATTTGGCAACAGAAGTATTTAGGTCCAAAGCAATACTAATGGGGTCGCCAACTGTAAGCAACAGTGTTTTAAGGTCTCTTGTTGGATTTGCTCACTATCTTAAGGAATTGAAGTTCAAAAATAAAAAAGCAGCAGCATTTGGTTGCTATGGATGGAGCGGTGAATCACCAAAGGTTCTTGCTGATTTGCTTAATAGTGCAGGATTTGAAGTTGTTGGTGAAAACCTAAAGGTTAACTGGAATATGTCAGATGTGACTGAAAAGGAAGCGGTTGAATTTGGGAAGCAGTTTGTTAGAAATATATAATCATAGATTACACTTAAGTAAAAAATAATTGTATTTTAGACTAAAAATCCCCTGCAGTGTTGACTGCAGGGGATTAATTATACTATTGTTTTATAATTCTGTATTCCAAAACTTTGGTGTTAGTAGTG
>NZ_CEZJXU010000187.1:0-4641 GCF_983023055.1 Dethiosulfatibacter sp.
TTTTATTAATTCCTCTGACAAATCGCAGGTGGAATCAGCCATTATTTTTATCATTATATGTACGTGACATGAATCTAAAATGGTCACTAAGTCAAGGACATAATAAAAAGAGACTTAAGCAACATAAAGTGGACCCTATGTCAAGGACATTTTTAAAAAACAGACTTGGAAGAGTAAAAATTCGACAAAAAAATAAGCTCCAATGATTGGAATTAAATAACTTCAGTATCTTAATTTATGAAGTTTGCTTTCAAACTTCCGAGTTTGGCTAAGCCTTCATTTACAATGAGAAGGTAGCATGATAGCCTTTTAGGTATTGCATGCTTGTTTTGGCATGCCTTTTTTGCAATTAGTCATGCTCCCAGAGGTTCGTTGTCAATGACAAACGGAGGGTGTTGGTAATAATCCAACACCTACATTTAAAAATATGGTAAAATGATAAATCAGTAAACCAATCTTAACAAGATTATTCAAAGAGGGATTAGTTTATTTTTCTTTTTTCTACAGTAAATCAACGCAACCGAACTTTTATGATAAATTGACAAATCCTAGAAAAAGGAATAATATATAACAGATATATTATGGGAAGGAAGGTATAAGATGAGAAGCTTAAGAAAAACACATAAACATGGCAAGGAGCAGAAAAGTCTTGTAGAAATAGCCTTTGGCAAGATTGAGAACATGATATTGACTTTGGAGTTGGAACCTGGAAGCATATGGTCTGAAATCGAGCTGAGTCAACTGATAGGGATAGGAAGAACACCAGTCAGGGAGGCTGTAAAACTTCTTGAAAATGCATATCTTGTAATTGTAATTCCAAGAAGAGGAATCCTAATCAATGAATTTAGAATAGATGAGTTTATACTTCAAATGGAAGTTAGAAGACCTTTAGAAATCTTGATTTCTAAAAGAGCCGCAAAACATGCAACAGCAGAAGAAAGGCAAATCTTTAATGAACTGACGGAAGAATATATAAAGGCCACTGTAGATAAAGATAAAAACTATGCCATTGAGGTTAGCGACAGATTCAATGAATTAGCGGGGCACTGCTCCAGAAATCCATATGCACACAATGCAATAGCGCCTCTTCACGCTGTTGCAAGAAAAATATATTATATGAAATACGATTTGGATGAAAAACTTATTGAAGAAATCAACTACAGTCATGTAGATGTTATAAAGGCCATAGCCGACGGAGATGTTGAAAAAGCTATCGATAAAAATAAAAAGTTTTTGGATTCCCTTGAACTGTTGGTTAGACCATGAGAAAAAGTGAATCAAGCATCTATAAGGGGCTGTTGCATCAGCAAATAAATTTTGCTGATGCAACAGCCCCTTTTTACATTGAAATTATCTCCTGATTGTGGATAAAGTTTCAAAATTGACGCACTTTTTTTAACCTTAAACAAGTGTTGCCCAAGTCGTTCATCCTGGACTTTCCGATGAAGCTTGTTAATATTATGGTCAATAGCCAATAGTATGCTTTCAGTTAAAACATTCTGCTTTCCTCGGTTTAAAAATTTTCTGAATCCCATGTTTTGTTTTATTTGAGCAAAAGACCCTTCTGCCTGAATACTTCTTTTATCCTGTACAGCTGTTTCCGTAATTTCTTCAGATGTTTGATTTTGACAATATCTTTGTATATGAGTTTGATCCCATAAAGCTTTTCGCATTCAGCGATAAAATCATCTACTTTCTGCAATTTATTTTGCATATGCTTTATTGTCGATTTTTTCCATACTATGGATCTCGAATATGATTGACTTATAATGACAATTCGATAGTCAACTGAATGGGTTTTGTTCTTATGCATGTATGCCAGTTGTTCGTATAATATGGTGATTGTTTCAAGCAATACTTTTTCTTTTTTGGTCGGGGTATAACCATATGACGTAAAGTTATTCAAATATCCGAGGTCGCGTTTAATATAGCCCAATTGTTTTCGAATGGTTTTTCTGATTTTATTCTTGCTTCTCTTCTATACATCCTGGGTTTGAGAAGCGAATAATCAGTACAAAAGCGGTCAATTATCTTTTTCATGCATGGTACTTTCTAACAGACACTCATTTACCTCCATCAACATTTCAGCACTAATCCGTTTTCTGAATGCAACCACTACATAGATAGAATATTTCAAGACTAAAACTCATGTTTGGTCTTTTTTTGCGTTTTTTTGAGTAGAAAGTGTAGGTTTTTGTAATATGTTATTAATATATTAGATAGATACAAGTTAACAAAAACTTGCAGTGAAATCGGTTCCTGAAGAATCGGATGAAAGAGTTTTTGAGCTTGTACAGAAATTAGTTTAATCAAACTAAAATAAATTGATTGATTTAATGGAGGAAAATAAGATGAGTAAAAAAGTTGAGTTTCTTTATCTACAACAGGAAGATTGTGTGAAAGCTGGTGGATATGACATGACAGGTACAATGCAGGCTACGGAGAGGTCATTCTTTCTACATGGAAAAGGTGATTTCATGCTGCCTCATAAACCTGTAATCAGATGGGGTGGACCAGAGACTGAAGAGACAACTGGAAGAATTATGTCAATGCCAGGTTTTCTTGGAGGAGCTGAATATGATGAGGAACTTAAGGCAAAGGGGCTTCTGGGAGCTGTAAATACATCAGGTATAAAATGGATACCAAGCAAGCCTCACAATCCTAAGAAATATGGACTTCCAAGAGCGAATGGAATAATAATAATAGTGAATCCAGAAACGCTTATGCCTGATTGCATAATGGATGGATCACTAGTTTCAGCAATGAGAACTGGAGCAGCAAGCGGAGTTGCAATCAAGTATCTTGCAAATCCTGGAGCTGAAGTTATGGGTCTTGTAGGTGCATCAGTACAAGGAATAACTCAGACACATGCATTCAAATGCGGAGCGCCTTCACTTAAGCTTTGCAAGGTTTACGACCTCAACAAAGAGACTTCCGAAAAGTTCTGTGAAAGAATGAAAAAGGAAATACCAGACATGGACTTTGTGGCAGTAGACAGTGCCGAGGAAGCATTTGTTGGTTCAGATGTAATATCAACAGCAACAATGGCCAAGACTCCATATGTTGACGGGAAATGGTATAAAAAAGGTGCAGTACACTGTGAGATTTCATTCTGGGATACACCAGCAGAGGCACTTACCTATGTTGACCATGTAGTAGTTGACGACTTTGATGCAGTTTCAGGACATGGAGTTGATGTAAGCTACAGGGCAGTAAGAGACGGCGTTATACCAAGAGAAAAGGTAACAGACCTTGGACAGACAGTAGTAGGAAACATCCAGGTTAGAAAGTCTGAAGACGACATAATATTCTTCAATCCTATTGGAATGGGAATACATGATTTGTCTGAAGCACATAGAGTATATACAAATGCCAAGGAAATGGGAATAGGAAGAATATTGCCGTTGTGGGAAAATCCAATATTAGGATAGCTTCAAACAGCGCTTGCATCTACAGTTGGAATAGGAAATATTGTAGGTGTTGCATCAGCAGCTGAAATCATTCTATGTAGTAAATATCGTGAAAAAAATGAAACCGGTGAGTTTGCAGGTGCATTTTAATTGAGTTGTATAATGTCATCAGGCAAAGCAAGAATATTTAGATATATTTATCTTGTATTCACTTTCATCGGTGCCATAGGAGGATTACAAATTATGAATAAGAAAATATTGATAATAAACAATGAAAGAGATAATGAAGATTTAGGATGGATTGAACAGCTTAAAAAGGCAATATTTGAAATAGATTTAGTGGATATTAAAGTAATCCATCATAGCGAAATTTCGCAATCGGTTATATCAGAATTTAAACCGGATTTAGTTATACCATATGGAAGGGTTACACATCACTGGACAATTGAAGAGATAACAGAATCATATTCAAAGGAATTGGAGTTTCTTGAAAATACTACTATTACAACCTTAGGTATCTGTGCTGGTTTCGAACTTATGGCTATAGCTCATGGTGCAAGTATAGGTAAGATGGTAGAAGATGACAATGACGATGTTCTTGAAAGTGGTTATGTTGACCAAAAGATACTAAAGAATAATTCTCTTTTCGATGGATTAGGTGAAACATTCAATTGCAGAGAGCTGCATAGAGAGGAAGTTAAGAATATTCCTAAAAAGTTTGATCTGCTTGCTTCAAGTAAAATGTGTAAAATACAGGCGATAAAGCATAGGGATAAGGAAATGTATGGAATTCAGTTTCATCCTGAATGGTACAATGAAGAATTTATGGATGGAAGGGTAATCTTAGAAAATTTTCTTGAACTAGTGTAGAAAGTGTGTTTTTAGTAACTGTAACATTAATGAATTAAGCCAAAAGGAACTGTCTCATATTAGGCTTTGCTTATTGAGACAGTCCTTTTTTAATTTCGTAAAAAGGGAGGAATGAACTTGAAAGAAAAAATCAACAAAATGTTCAGCAATGATTCCGTACTTATATTTATTTACATAGCACTCATGTGGACCATACTTGCAGTTGTAAGGAACAATCTGAAGTTTCTTACTGATGATTCGGCAGTATTGATGTTCATGAACGGAGTTTGGATTGTTATTCTGGGCTTTGGAACCTTGGCGCTAATGGCCGTATTCATGCATCTTAAGAATCACAAGGAAAGGATTTATACTGAAGACATAG
>NZ_CEZJXU010000188.1:0-4631 GCF_983023055.1 Dethiosulfatibacter sp.
CTTCCATCCTCATCATAACCCTTGTATTTATAGTATTCCTTCTTCATGTCCTTGAACTTTTCCCTGTCCATGGATTTACCCTTGAGTATTCCATTTTCTAGAGGCTGATACAGCCTTTCAGGAAGATCCTCATGGGATTCGTCTATACCACAGTCATAGTTGATTTTTCTGGCAAGGTGTATTCCTCTTTCTCCGATTTCAAGAGCCTCTTCAACAGTAACATCCCATCCCGTTGCAGAATTAAGAAGCTCCATGAATTTCTCGATGGGCATAGACCCTCTAGGTGCAGGTATGAAGTCGCATACTCCTGCCATATTCAGAAAACTCCACCATTTTTCCAGGTGTCCGAAAAATTCAGCTTTGTCCTTACCATATTCATTGGGATCAAGGGTTTTGTCCCAACCCAACTTTCGTATTTCATCAAGAACAGGTCCGTCCGCTTTTATTGTGGTATCGTGTACAGCCTGCATATGATCCGCTCCCGTAGGTGAAACCGAATATCCAAGACCAACACCAACTTTTCCCCTAGGATCGTGCATTGGAAGTTCCTGTCCCTTCACCTGCATTGCAAATTCCTCTGAACTACCTCCGAATATCTTCGAAGCCCTCCTGGTTCCCTTCGAAAGTATCTTTCCAAAGCCTCTGTCATATGATATATCCTCTATTAGCTTGAGAAGGGCCTTTTCATTTCCGAACCTAAGGTCTATTCCTTCAGTAGATTCCTTGTCTATTATTCCCTTTTCATAGCATTCCATTGCAAATGCTACGGTGACACCTGCAGATATTGTATCCAGACCCAGGTCATTACAAAGCTCATGTGCCTTGGCTATGACTTCAAGGTTTCCTATATCGCACATTGCTCCCATTGAGCCAATGGTTTCATATTCAGGTCCTCCAAACTTGGGGTCAACCTTTATATCACCATTATCCACTTCTACAACCCTCTTGCACCTTACTGGACAGGCAAAGCATCCTTCCCTCTTTACAAGTATTGTATCCGCCATCCTCTGTCCTGAAATGTCTTCCGCCTTCTCAAAGGAGCCGTCCCTGAAATTCCTTGTAGGAAACATGCCTCCATCGCTTGTCCTTTTAGTTCCTCCAGCTGTACCGTATAGATAAAAACCATATGAAAGGGGATTCTCCTTGAAATATGAAGAATACCACTTGCTTATTTCAAGAATCTTTGATTTGTCTGAAAATTCAATTTCTCCCTTTCCCCTCACTGCAACGGCCTTAAGGTTCTTGCTTCCCATTACCGCTCCCATGCCACTTCTACCGCAAGCATGCTTTAAATCGTTTATTACACAGGAATACTGAACAAGATTTTCGCCTGCTGGTCCAATCTGTGCAAGTTTTATCCTGTTGTCTCCCAGTTCCTTCTTTATTTCTTCATTAACCTGGCCAATTCCTTTTCCCCATAGGTGAGATGCATCCCTTATTTCCACAATATCATCATTTATATAGAGATATACCGGTTTTAACGCCTTTCCTTCAACAATTATTCCGTCCCAGCCTGCCTTCTTCAGTTCCGTGGCAATAAAGCCTCCAGACTCGGCCATGCCGTATCCACCAGTGACAGGGGATTTGGCACCCATTACTATCCTTGAAGTCCCGGCGGCAGGTATTCCCGACATCACTCCAGTCATGAAATACAGTGAATTTTCAGCCGATAATGATTTTACTTCGACTCCTATTTCCCTATCCATATACTGTGCAACAAGACCTTTTCCACCCATATATTTTCTCATGACACTTTCTGTCAGTTCTTCGATTACAGTTAATCCTGTACTTAAATTGATTCTTAATATCTTTCCTGCGTATCCTTTTGGCATACCTGTTTCCCTCCTGAATCTTATCTCAATTACTCTCTCTATTTAACACTTATTATATCATTTTTTTGTGATTAATATATATGAATATCTTTTTTGATATCAAAAGATTTAAGGACAAAAAATAGCCACTGGCAACTAGATTATTTCGCTAGCTGTCAGTGGCTATTTTAATTTTACTACTTTTAAATTGTTCTTAATGATTTAAGCTACAGCTGCAGCCTTCACCATTTTCACCATTGATTTTGCTATATGGACAACCGGAACACTTGATTCCATTTTTCTTATCCCTGTATATTTTATAAACAGCAGCGGCGAATATGACCGCTATCACAAAACCTAAAACTATATTAACCATTTAAACCAACTCCTAATTCCTTATTTGAATCAATATAACTAGTTTCATCACCCTTTTTCATCAGATATATGATTAAAGCAACCATTGCAAGAACTGCTACAAGCCCTGGTAGGAATGCTGTTCCTAGAGCACCAGTCTGCAACAACGTCCCAAGCTGATAGGTTATAAATGCTACTGTATAGCCCATTCCCAACTGGAACCCTACACCTGCCCAAAGCCATTTTCTTGATTCCAGTTCTGCATTCATAGCTCCTATGGCAGCAAAGCATGGAGGTGTAAAAAGATTAAACACTAGATATGCAAGAGCAGCTGCTGAAGTAAGTCCCATTATTTGTGCTATATCGCCCTTTCCAGATATGATTGCAAGTTCCTCTACATCTATAAAATTTGTGATACCGTATACGACAGCCAATGTGCCAACTACATTTTCTTTGGCAATGAATCCAGTTATAGCCGCTGCTGCGAGCTGCCATACTCCAAACCCAAGAGGAAAAAGAAGCATAGCAAAAGGTGATGCTACAGAAGCCAGTATACTGGTTCCCTCCATACCCTCGGCAACGACATTTAAGTTCCAGTCGAAGGTCTGCATTATTTGTATAAGTGCGTTACAGATTAGTATAATTGTAGCCGCCTTCACAAGAAAAGCTTTACCTTGTGCCCACATTGATATTACTGCCCTCTTGATACTCGGTATCCTGTATTCAGGAAGCTCCATAATGAAAAACTGTCTTGAGTTGCTGTCTCCAGTTATTCTAACAACAAGTAGTGCACCTAAAACTATTATTCCTATTCCAAGAAAATACATTGCCGTCCCTACCCAGGCTGCATCGTTAAAGAAGACCCCTGCAAAGAGAGCTATAACAGGAAGTTTTGCTCCACAAGGCATGAATGGAGTAAGCATTGCCGTAGTTCTTCGTTGTCTTTCATTCTGTATTGTTCTTGTTGCCATTATTCCAGGAATTGCACATCCAGTACCAATTATCATTGGTATTATCGATTTTCCAGACAAACCTACTTTTTTGAAGAATCTATCCATGACAACTGCAACCCTTGCCATGTATCCACTGTCCTCGAGAAGAGCCAACAGAAAAAAAAGCACCATAATCAATGGAAGGAATCCTACTAAAGCTCCAACGCCTCCTATGATTCCATCAAGAAGAAGTGCCTTTAACACAGGTGATACACCATCCCCAAGAAACCCTTCAATAAATCCATATAGCCCGTCAATCCATCCACCTAAGATGTCTGCCAGAAAAGGTCCCAATTGTGCCTGGGATATTGAAAAAACACACCACATCACTAATGCGAATATGGGTATTCCGAGCCATCTGTTGACTACCACCCTATCAAATGCATCCTGTTTTGTCTGCCTGTTGCTGTCAATCTTCTTAACCTCTACTTGTGATACGGTCTCCTTTATAAACTCATATCTTTTCTTATCTGAAGCTTCAACCTGGCTCCTATTTGACATGTCAACACCCGATGCATCAAAAGGAGCAGCCTGTTTACTGCCACTGATTTCAACAGCGATGGCAATCAATTTTTCAAGTCCATTGTCACCAGATTGAGTTGATACTGTTTCTATCACACTGCATCCCAGGATCTGCCCCATCATATTGACATCCAGCTTTGTATCCTTCTTCTTCACTAGATCTCTCTTGTTGAGAGCCACCACTACAGGTATCCCAAGTTCCAACAGTTGAGTAGTAAAAAACAAACTCCTGCTAAGATTAGTGGCATCTACTATATTGATTATCACATCAGGATTTTCGTTTTTCACAAAAGCACTGGTTATACTTTCTTCAGAAGTGAATGGCGACATAGAATATGCTCCAGGCAAATCAACTGCAGTTATGTCATGCCCCTTCTTGTTTAGCGATTTCTTGATGTTTCCTTCTTTTTTGTCGATTGTAACTCCCGCCCAGTTACCAACATGTTCTATTTTGCCAGTTATGCCATTGAACATTGTCGTTTTTCCACTGTTAGGATTACCTGTTAGTGCGATTTTCATAATTTCCTCCTAATAATTGCTTTGGTGTTATTGATAAACAGAATCATTGTTGCTCATGGTTAACTTTTTATAGAAAAGTCAACCCGGTTTCCACCGGATTCTCTGAATGCTATACTATTATAGCTTCCGCCAATTCTCTGTCAACGCTATATCTCGCATCTTTTATTGAAACAATATAATTATCTGAAAGGACTGAAATAACAGTTATTCTCTCTCCCTCATAACATCCAAGTGTGAAAAGAAAATCCTTCATTTCTACGTCGTCAGTTTCTATATGCTTGACTAGATATTCTCTATTGACTCTTGCCTTTGTAAGATTTTTATCCACATTTTTGCCCTTTCTTCTACTGGCAAATTTGTTACTAAATATAGATTTTATAGAATTTACACCTGCTACCATTTCAACCTCCTCGTTACACAAAAGTTAACCTCG
>NZ_CEZJXU010000189.1:0-4630 GCF_983023055.1 Dethiosulfatibacter sp.
TGATAAAATCAGAAAAAACTACGATAATTATGGTGTGAAAAGGTGTACACAGCTTCTAGTTATAGGAAGAAAATAAATAAAACACAATGAATCTCTGTATTATCAGAGGTTTTCTTTTTTATGTGCCTTATTGTGATAGTTTATTATTTAAGGTATAATATATTGATAGGGATTAGTTAAATCCTATAGAATAAACAAGAGGTATTTTATGAATTCTGAAATAAAGGATAAGACACGGGAAATACTTCTGGAGTCTTTAAGTATAATTTCAAAGGTTATGATGGGGTATGTTACGTTGACTGACAGAGGGGGACACAGGATCAAGACTGTAGATTCTTCTGGCAAAGAGTTGGCGGAGTTGAGAGGGGTTTATTATAAGCTTGCTCATGATACTGCCATTGAAAAAAAGCCTGGATATGGAATGTCCCAGATTGAAGATGGTGTTGAGGCATGGAGTATTCCCATTGATGACTATGTCTTGTGTGCCAGTAATTATGAAAGGGTGAAGATTAATAGGGAATTGAGGAATTCTCTTATGGAGTCTCTGCCTGTCATAGCAAAGGTAGTAGGTGGAGAAGCAGTTCTTTTTGACAAAACTGGTGTAAGAATGGCATCTTTTGATTCTGATGGTAATGAGAGCAAGGAATTTCTTGGCATAGTTTCAGAAGCTGCAAAATCTGCCATGAACAGTCAAAAACCCGTCATAGGAGATTCCAACTATATAATGGGAGCAAGTGCAGTTAGGATTCCCATAACCAAGGAATTTGGACTTGGATTCAATAACGACGATACAATGAAGAAAAGCCATAAGCTTTTAAGCGAGGTAAAGAAATATCAGAGTGCAAAATACAATTTTGAAGATATAATCGGAGATTCTCTTCAAATGACAAAATCCAAGGAAGTTGCAAAGCTTTCTGCCAAGTCTATATCCAGTGTTCTGATAATTGGTGAAACAGGGACAGGAAAAGAGCTTTTCGCCCAATCGATACATAATAAGAGTGAAAGAAGGAATCAACCTTTTGTAGCAATAAATTGTGCAGCAATCCCGGTTAATCTCATGGAAAGCAGTTTCTTTGGATATGAGAAAGGTTCCTTTACAGGAGCGGTAAAGGAAGGACAGCAGGGAGTATTTGAGCAGGCAAACGGTGGGACACTGTTTCTTGATGAAATTAGCGAAATGCAGTATGATCTCCAGAGCAAACTTCTCAGAGTTCTTCAGGAACGGGAAGTTAAACGGATAGGGGGAAAGATCAATATACCCCTTGATCTAAGGATTATATCAGCAACAAACAAGGATATGGAAAAGCTTATAAAGGAAAACAAGTTCAGGCTGGACTTATACTATAGGCTTAATGTAATAGACATACAACTTCATCCATTGAGGAAAATAAAGGATGATATCCCTCTTATAATTAAACACCAAATAAGAAAGATGAACCAGTCTTTTGGAAAGTTCATTCAGGGAATAGAAGATGAAGCCCTTGAGTTATTGGTGAATTATGAATGGCCGGGTAATGTCAGGGAACTTGTTAATGTTCTTGAAAAAGCCTTCAATATGAGTGGTAACAGCAGGATTATAACCAAGGACCATCTGCCAAGCAGATTCCATAATATAGATATCAGTTTCAACAGCGACCATACGAGCCTAAGTCAGATAATGCAGGAGTATGAAAGAAAGGTTATTGCGGATATACTGGTTAAGAATAAGGGATCAAAAAGTAAGACTGCAGAAAAACTTGAAATAAGTACTACAACCTTATGGAGAAGAATCAAGGAATTGGGGATCAAGGATAAAGAATTTAATAATTAATTGAATGAGGCATTTCAGTATTGAACAGAAGGTATTTCAATATTGAAATGCCTCTGTGCATTTATTTCACTGGATTCGAAGAGAATTGGAAAAACATTTCAAAGTTGAAATGAAATCATTGTCTTCACAGACTGGAAACATTGCAAAATGGACAAAAAACATGGCATGCATATTGCAAGTATAATGGTAACTGCAGAAAACGCAGAAAGTGGTATTGGAAATATGATTGTTTAAATTTTAACTATATAATATTAATAGGAGGAAAAATGAAAGAATTTAAATATTTTAGCCCTACTAGTTTGGAAGAAGCGCTTGGAATGATTGAAGCTAAAGATGAGTCTACTTTTCTGATAGCAGGCGGAACAGATTTAGTATTGGAATTAAATGAGAAACAAATTCAACCTGAAAAAATAGTGAATCTAAAAAATATTAAAGAACTGAGCTTTATAAAAGAAGAAAATGGATTTATTAAGATAGGAGCAGGAACAACTTTTACTGAGATTTGTAACAGTAGTCTATTGCAGGAAAATGCCGTAGCCTTGGTTCAGGCGTGCAGCAAGATAGGTTCTACTCAGATTAGAAACTTGGGAACAGTTGGTGGAAACGTTGTTACAGGATCTGCATGTGCTGACTCAGTATCTGCATTTACAGCATTTGATTCAGTTGCTGTATTGAAAAGCAGCAAGGGAAGTCGTGAAGTGTTAATTGCGGATTTCTTTACTCCTATAGAAATTGAAGATGCATGCGCTAGTTGCAAGCAGAGCATAGTAGGAATTGAAAAGGATGAAATACTTGTAGAAGTATATTTCAAAAAAAGTGAAGATAATGAATTTTCTGCATTCAGGAAGCTTGGAAAAAGAAGAGCTCTTGCTAAATCAATCATGACTGTTGGAATGGTTGTAAAGCTTGGAGAAGATGAAGTTGTAAAAAGCTGTAGTCTTGCCCTTGGAGCAGTAGGACAACACCCATACAGGGTTGAAAGTGCTGAAAAAGTTATTGTTGGAAATAAACTTGACAATGCTACTATAGAAAAATGTCTTGAAGAGGTTTCAGATATAGTTGTACAGAATATCGGAGCAAGAGCATCATGCCCATTCAAGAAGGAAAGTGTAAAAGGAATAGTAAGAGAAGTAATTGAATCCATAAGGATTCAGAGCTTACAGTAAGTAAATCCTAAACAGGAGGAATAATAATGGATAAGATAAGTATTAGTTTTATTTTGAACGGGGAAAACGTAACAGTTGAAACTTACCCGAATAAAAGACTGGTTGACCTTTTAAGAGATGATCTTGGTATGACTAGTGTAAAAGAAGGCTGCAGTGAAGGTGAGTGCGGAGCATGTACTGTAATCCTTGACAATGAAGCTGTAACAAGTTGTACTGTTCTTGCACCACAAATTGATGGAAGAAGTGTAACTACAATTGAAGGACTTAGCATTAATGGAGAACTTGACAGACTTCAGGAAACCTTTATAGAAAAAGGCGCTGTACAGTGTGGTTATTGTACACCTGGAATGATTTTGTCAGCAAAAGCTCTTCTTAATAATAATCCTAATCCTACAAAGGATGAAATAAAGACGGCAATGGAAGGTAATCTATGTAGATGTACCGGCTATACGAAAATTATAGAAGCTGTAGAAGCAGCTGTAGAATAATTAGGAGATGATAAATCATGAGTGTTATCAATAAAGAATCAACTGAGAGAAAAAATGATATCATTGAAAGCCTTGAAACTAAATTCAATGTTGTCGGAAAAGAAGTAGTAAAGAAAGATTCTCTTGACAAGGTTTTGGGAAAAACCCAATACGTAGGAGACTTGAGTTTTCCAGGAATGCTATATGGTGGTGTTAAGAGAAGCGAATTTGCAAGTGCAAAAGTTATTAGCATAAATACAGATATGGCAAAGGCCCTTCCAGGAGTGGTAGCCGTACTTACATACAAGGATATTCCAGGTAAGAATTTAATAGGAATAATCAATAAAGATGAACCTATTCTTGTTGAAGATAAAGTTAGAAGATTTGGAGACGCTCTTGCAGTAGTTGCTGCCGAAAGTCAAGAGATACTTGAAAAGGCTCTTGAACTTATAGAAGTTGAACTTGAAGAGACAGAGGGAGTATTCACAATAGAAGATGCTTTAAAAGAAGATAGCCCTAAGGTTCATGGAGATACAAATATACTTGCAAAGAAAACAATGAAAAGAGGAGATGTTGAAGAGGCATTCAAGCAATGTGATGTAATAGTCGAAGAAAACTACTATACACCTTCAATTTCTCATGTTTTTATAGAAACAGAAGCTACAATAGCTAAATTTGAAGAAGGAATACTTACATTTTGGAGTTCAACTCAAAACCCTCACTACGACAGGGGTGAAGTTGCAGGAATGCTTGGATTTTCTTTAAACAGAGTTAGAAGTATACAGGGTAATACTGGTGGTGGATTTGGAGGAAAGCTGGATATTTCTACACAATGCCACGCTTCACTTCTTGCCTACCATACTGAAAAACCCGTTAAAATGGTTAGAAAGAGAAAGGAATCAATGCAGGTATCATCAAAGAGACATCCTCATTTTATGACATTTAAGACAGGTGCAACAAAGGATGGAAAAATATTAGCCTTGGAAGCAAAATTAAAGCAAGATACTGGAGCCTATGGTTCTTATGGACTGGCTGTAATAACAAGGTCAATGGTACATGCACAGGGTCCTTATGAAATTCCTAATGTTAACATTAGTGCTACCATGGTATATACAAACAATCCTATGTGCGGAGCAATGAGAGGATTTGGAGTGCCACAGGTTTCAATAGCTCATGAAGCTCAAATG
>NZ_CEZJXU010000190.1:0-4628 GCF_983023055.1 Dethiosulfatibacter sp.
ATGATAAACGAAGGTTGCAGCCGTTTCCGCCTGCAACTCAACGTTCATATTCTATTAATTTAACTAACTTATTTTCCTAATTTTTCCGGTTTCACATAATCCTCAGAAGGTACAAGCAAGTGTGGCTTGTCTTCATCCAACCATCTCTTGAAGGATACAACTGCTACACCAACAAAGAACATTATTGGGAACGCAACAACAAGTGATGCTGTTTTAATTGGTACCAATCCACCTATGTTCATTACAACAAGAGCTACTGTTCCAAGCATCAATGCCCAGAACATTCTGTTCCACCATGTAGGCTCTTCATTTTTCTTAAGATCTTTAGATGCTACCATTGCCATACAGTATGCAGAAGAGTCTATTGTTGTAGCTGAATAAACAAATCCGATAAATACAAATACAAGAAGAATTATTTGTTTACCTGGCAAGACCATGAGAGACCCTACAACGGCTGCGTAATCCCCTTGAGTCTGTGCTACCTCTATGAATGGATAAATTCCTGATAATTCGTTGAATAGAGCGTTGTTTCCAAGTATTGCAAAGAATAATGCACAACCTAGAGAACCTCCGATTAACACGCCAAGTCCAACTTCCCTGAAAGTTCTTCCTTTTGAAACTCTTGCAATGAATATTCCCATATATGGTGCATATGCAAAATACCATGCCCAGTAGAATACTGTCCACCACTGAGGGAACATGCTTCCACCAATAGCATCAGTGTAGAATGACATTCTTAAGAAATTTGTGGTTACATACCCAATACTATTGGTAAAGTTGTTGATTATAAAGAATGTAGGTCCAACTATGAATACAAAACTGCACAGAATAAGAACAAGCACTATATTTATATCACTCAGCATCTTGATTCCTTTTTTAAGACCAAGTGTAACCGATAATGTAAACAGAGCAGTCCAGATAATAACAACCCATATATCCACTGAATATGTATGCGGAACGTTTAACAGTCTACTTACAGATTCAGCAAGCATTGGAGTTCCAGCTCCCAAAGAAGTTGCATTTGCTCCAAGTAATCCGAAAATCAAAAGGAAATCTATAAATTTACCTAGAGGACCTTTGGCATTTTTTTCGCCGATAACACCAGAACAAGCAGTACTAAATCTCATTGAATCCGCGCCTCTGTTCCAATAAGAATATCCTATAGGGAAAGCCATTATACAGTATATAGCCCAACCAACTATGCCCCAGTGGAACAATGGATATGCTGAAGCAACTTCAGCAGCTTCAGTCGTTAATGCTTCAATTCCAAGAGGTGGATTAACATAGTAGTAATACCATTCTTTTGAAGCCCAAGCTAGAAGTGATGTTCCTATACCTGAACAGAAAAACATTGCCAGCCAGCTGAAATTATTAAATTCCTTCTCAGCCTCAGGACCACCAAATTTAACGTTTTTGTACTTACCAAAGGAAAGCCATCCAATAATACAAGTAACAATTATAGCTGCCCATATATATACCCAACCCAATTGATTGGTCATAAAGTTGAATATTCCTTGAAGTACTCCTCCCATAGAATCCTCAAATGTAACCATTACTACAACTAATATTGCAATCAGGGAAGCCGCTCCCCAGAACAACGGTTTGTCAACCGCTGCGTTTAAAGGCTTGTTATTTTCGTTTTTTTGTGACATAAAAATCCTCCATAACTATTATTTTATTTTAAAACATTGTCTTCTTTCTGTTAATAATGAATGAAACTTACGAAGGATTCAGATAACAATAACTATATTGTAACATAATTTCACCACCTAGTCTTTATATTATAAATTTAGTTGAGTTGATTAATTTGTTATTCGATATAGAAATGGTTCAATTGTATATCGAATGTTATATAAATCAATACGAAACTTTTTGTAAGATAAAACTTCATTGATGTTAATTTCCTTTAAGAAATCACTTTGTTTTCTTTTAATTCCTCAATTTCAGTATCTGTAAAACCATGTTTTTTCAATACATGATTGTTGTCTTCACCTAATCTGGATGCACCTTTAGCGATTTGAGCAGGTGTCCGGTCAAGCTTCATTGGATTTCCAACTGCCCGGTATTTACCTATTGTCTTATCATCTATTTCAACCAGCATTTCTCTGTCGCTTATCTGCTTGTGATTCATAATTTCCTCAACGGACATTACAGGTGCATTTGAAATCTTCACCTCTGAAAATGCTTCTTCTAGTTCACTCTTGGTTCTTGTGGACATGAAATCCCTTAAAATCGGGTCAAGCTCCAAAAAGTTTTTACACCTTAGTGCATTAGTTGCAAACTTTGGATCTTCAATCAGCTCAGCCCTATCCATTACCTGGCAGAACTTGTCCCAGCCTTTCTCACCTGCAAGTCCTACTGAAAAATATCCGTCACTGCATTCATATACATCATATGGCACAAGAGTAGCAGCATCGTTGTTTCCGCATCTTGTAACTTCCTGCCCAAGCATCGAGTTGAACAATATTGGACTTTCCAGTATGGACACCATGGAATCAAGCATGGCTACATCAATTCGTTGTCCTTTTCCTGTGTTCAGCTTGTCTATATAAGCCATAAGAATTCCTATTGTCGTATTCAAACCAGCCATTGAATCCGCTATGGCTGGTCCAGCCTTGACTGGAGGCATTTCAGGAAAGCCTGTCATATCCATGATACCGCTCATAGCTTGAATTACATTGTCAAATGCAGGATAGGATTTCATCGGTCCCGTCTGACCATAACCAGAAACAGATGCATATATTATTTCCGGATTGACCTTGATTATGTCTTCGTAACCCAGTCCCAGTTTTTCCATGGTTCCAGGCTTAGAGGATTCCACTATTATGTCAGCTTCCTTTATGATCTCCATTATGGTTTCATAACCCTTATCCGATTTGAAATCTATTTCCAGGCTGTATTTGTTTCTGTTTATTGAAGCATAATAACCACTTTCATCATTAACCATCGGTTCCCAATATCTGCTGATGTCACCGATTCCCTTTCTTTCAATCTTTATTACTTCAGCTCCAAAATCTGCAAGTTGAAGTGTGCAGAAAGGACCGGGATAAGCTTGTGTAAAATCAATGACTTTTACTCCATTCAATATGCTCACAGCTTCACCTCCACACCTGTTTCTATAATACCTGCCTGTGACAGTTCGATTATTTCATTGTCTGAATACCCTGCCTTCTTCAAATAGTATTCAGTATCTTCACCCATCAAGGGAGCAGCCGTATCAATACTTCCAGGAGTTCGTGACATGTTAATTACAGGACCAGGATATTTTATTTTCCCAAGTTTCTTGTCTTCAACCTCCCTGATGACTTTTCGTTCCACAATCTGTTCATTGTCCATTATTTCACTGACATTTCGTACAGCGCTTGCAGATACTCCAGCCGTGTTTAGCTTATCTTCAATTTCAAATTTTGACATTGCCGAGAATGCGTTTTCCAGCTCCTGTTTAAGACCTTCTTCATAGTGCATGTCCCTGAGTTCATTGGTCTTATAATCAGCTTTGTTAAGCAGATTTTGAAGATCCAATACTTCACAGAAGATCTTCCATTGCCTCTCCGTGGAAACCGCTATCGTTACATATCCGTCTTTTGTTTTCAATGTATCGTATGGTGCCATTGACGGATATGCGTTTCCAGCTCTGCTTCCGCAGCTTCCTTTAAGTTCGTAGATAGCCTGGGCTTCCTCAAGGACTGAAAACAGACTGTCCAGTATTGCAATATCCACCTTTTGACCCTTGCCTGTCTTGATTTTGTTGATTATTGCAAGGTTTACTGCAGCAGCCATGTACATGCCGCTTAGATGATCTCCAAAAGCTGCGCCCACCCTGGTAGGAGGCCCGTCTTGAAAACCGGTCCTGTCCATTATTCCGCTCATTGCCTGAAGGTGAATATCCAGACCGATCTTGTCTTTCATTTCACCTGTCTGTCCAAATCCGTTAAGAGAGGCATATATTATTTCAGGATTGATCGCTTTCAGGGTTTCATAATCAAATCCCAACCTCTCCATGCTTCCCAATTTGAAATTCTCACAAACTACATCAGCATCCTTTATTAGCCTGTATATTATTTCCTTGCCTTCTTTTTCAAAAGCATTCACAGACATGCTTTTTTTATTTCTATTAAGAAAGGCATAGTATCCGCTGTCTTCGCCTACCATAGGTTCCCAATATCTTGCCAGGTCGCCTACACCGGCTCTTTCTATCTTTATTACTTCGGCTCCGTAGTCAGCAAGAATCATTGTTGCAAGACTTCCCGCATGGGCCTGTGTAAAATCTATAACTTTAATTCCATTTAATGGTTTCATCTTTACTCCTAATTTCAAGAAAGCAGCTTTGCTGCGTTAACTAGGTCACGCTTCATGTGACCAAAGCGGTTATTAAGATGCGAAAGAAAGTTTCCTTAACCGCATAACACCAGCGTTTCAAGGGGTTATGCATATTTTAACTTTCCTAAGCTGAATTCAGTCTTAAATAAGTTTCCTGAATTCTTCAAGGTTGTTCCATGCCGTTGAAAGATCCATTTCTTTGTTCTGAAGTTTTGTTACGATCTCAACAATTTTTTTGTTAAAAGGAACTTCTACTCCAATTTCATCTGCAATTCTTACAGTCTCACCGTTTATGTTGCTGATTTCAC
>NZ_CEZJXU010000191.1:0-4604 GCF_983023055.1 Dethiosulfatibacter sp.
AACATATGTGAATTGCAAAGTAATACATAAATATTTATTGTTATGCCAATAATATGAAATTTGCGACAAAAAAGCTTTTTATACTGAATGGTTTCCCCGAATATTTCAATGGTGTCACCTCTACTATTGTTATAAAAGAGCCGCCTCAATTGAGACAGCTCTTTTTAGTTCATTAATCAAAGACCATATTTAAATTCAATCAATTAAGAAGTGGCAATCCAAGCATTTTCATCCCCGAGCATACCTGTAATTATTGCCGTGTCAGTTTCTATATTTTTAGATTTATACAGCCATTTGATATAATTTGACTCAACAAAAGGGTTTATATTTTATGTCATTAATAAAGTTTTATTCTTGCGACTGAAGCATTTCGCTGAAACTGTTGATTCTTGTTCTGATCTGTTCGAAAGATGTTGTTTCTTGGTCTATTTCTATATATATATTGTCAATTGATGCATCCTGAAGCTGCTTGTAGTAAATTGGATAATCAAATTCTTCTGGATCACAAAATTTCATCATGCACACTATTACTGCATCAGCATTGTTTTCCTTGACCATATCAATAAGCATCTGTCCTCTTGGCTTTTTAACATTTGTAGCAAGTGAACATCCGTCAAAATTCTGCCACCATTGAGCAAGTCTGGATAATGGAGAATCCCCTGCAGGTACATCCATTCTAAACTGCTTTGATTCCTGTGCAAGGTCATCAGCTGCTATGGCTATGTCATATTCCTTGAATATTTCAAGAAGCTCGTCAGGCTCTGCTGTAATACCTGTTAACACAACTTTTTTACCTTTCCATTCTTTCCTGTCTAGCTTTTTGATTTCTTCATTCAATTCACTTACCAATGCTGTGTGCTCTGATTTTTCCATAAAGTATCTTGATTTTATTATAGCGTGTCTGCTTATAGGATCTATTATATGAGGATAATCTGCAGCAATTTTAACAAATTCTCTCATTGCGCTTCTATTTTTATTATATACTTCTATACTCTTTTCAATTGCTTCGTCAGTTATTTCAACTCCCAATATGTTTTCCAGCTTGGTTTTTATTATTTTAAATTCTTCAATGAGGAATCTGTTTGCTCCTTTTATCTTTCTGTTTTGGGGATGTGTAAACACTATTGTAGGTGATAATCCCTTCCATTTTTGGCTCATGCATTTAAGCGTATCACATGGTACAGATATTAATACCGCTTTCAAATCATCGTAAGCACCTTCTATCTGCATTTCCATTACAGACTGCATTATTGAGCATGCAAATGGTGGCAGATATGTCCTTGCTTTCTTTATGCTTTTTTGTCCACCCCAAATTCCTACAGGAAGATATCCCGATGCATGTATTATTTCTTCCGGAGCGTATACAGGCATTACACCTACTGCGCCCTTTCCTGTTTTATTTGTAAAATCCTCTACAGCCTTTGTAGGATTTTTTGAAATTTCTGTCAATTCGTTTATTATAACATTTATTCTGTTCATTATTTTTCCTCCAAAGTCTCATTCATCATTTCATCAAGTGCCTGTATCCTTGTGTCAAACTGTGCCGGTGCAAAGTTTCTAGGATCCGTCTGGTCTCCGTCAAAGCTTACATATGGAAGTCCATTTTCATCGTGAAGTCTCTCGGCAGTCTCATAATTCAATAGACTCATTAGCTTACAGCTTCTGTTCTGGTGATAAAGTACACCATCACACTTACCATTTGATATTACATCTCCAAGTACCTTGACCTTGTTGTCCAGGCAAGTGTTTATATATATTCTTGTATAGGCTTCAGCCATAGAGCTCATGTCTCCAGGTGTATATTCAAGGTTCCACAAACCAGGGTATGCAGATCCTGTCATCAAATTACCTTGATTCTTGAGGCCTTTGAATGTATGACCCAGATACGGCCATACGGCGATTCCTTCCCAAGTAACACGTTTTTTCTCATTTCCCTTGAATGCATATATTTCATTCTTAAGATTCTCTTCTAACTCATCAGCAAACTTTTTGAATGTTATTTCCGCATAGTCAAGACTTCTTGCACAAACTATAAGAGCCATAAAACTAAACAGATCAAAACCATTTAGAGGAGATGGTTTGTGTGAAGAAAGAGCTGCAAGTCTGTTCCACTGCGCTACAGACCTTTGTGTCTGCTTTTGTACTTCCATAAACTTGTCATAATCGAATTTCTTTCCTGTTGTCTCTTCAAGTATTTTTATTGCTTCTTCAAACTGGTCAGCAATATAGTCCTTTGAATATTGTGGTATAGGCATTGTATGATTGAAAGGAACATCAATGACTATACATGGTATGTCAAGCTCTACTGCAATGTTCTCATACCATTTCAGAAGAGTGTTACAAATATTGTTGCAAGTTATTACTATATCCGGCAAAGGAACGTCTGCTGCAGGCGAGTTTGCAAGTTTTTCAGGGGTAACTCCCGTGCGCGCCTTTTCCATCAACAGTTCCATATATCCAAGGTTTACCCTTGCATAAGAACAGGTATCCATGTTGTATCCCTTCCTGTCTGCAACCTCAAGCATATCAGGAGCACCTTTTCTTGCGCCTATTCCCGCCGCATGGGTTTCAGGATATACCATTGCTATGTCCATAGTCACACAAAACTCTGGTGGTGCAACAGACGCAGACCAGCATACAAGCTTGCCGTCTTTTTTTGCCTGTCTCGCTTCTTCGTCCAGTTTACCCTGATAGTATCCAAGGAGTTCTTTTGCTTTCATATCTTTAACGTCTTTAATATCACTCATGTTTTACCTCTCTTTATTTTTATCCACGGTTTTCACCGCAGTTTTTATTATTGAAATGTAGTTTGTTTCATCTGTATCAATTCTAAATAGCTTCTTCGGTCAAGGTCGCTTCATAGGCATAAATTGCAGCGCCCAAAGCTCCTGTTGTCTGAGGATTCGGCGCAACAATTACATCAGTGCCAAGTTCCTCGCTAATTGCTCTAACAACGCCTTTGTTTTGTGCAACTCCTCCACACATTACTATATCATCCTCAATGCCTGCCCTGTATGCCAGACTACAAGCTTTAGAAGCAGTTGAGTTATGAACTCCTGCTATGATATTCTGTTTCTTGAGGCCTTTTGACAACTGCGATATAACTTCAGATTCAGCAAACACAGTGCAAGTACTGCTTACAACTGATGGCTTATCTGCCATGGAATCATATTCACCCATATCACTTAAGTCCACTTCCAGTATCCTTGACATAACATCAAGAAATCTTCCTGTACCGGCAGCACACTTGTCATTCATGAAGAATTGTCTTACCCTTCCTGTCTTGTCAAGCTTAATGGCTTTTGCATCCTGACCACCAATATCAATTATAGTCCTGGCAGATGGAATTAGAAAATGTATTCCCTTGGCATGACAGCTTATTTCACTGAACTGTTTATCTGCCTTGGCTATTGAAAACCTTCCATACCCTGTAGTGACAGTCTTTTCAATGTCTTCTTCTGTCAGATTTGCATTTTCTAATGCTTCAGCCATTACTTTGCTGGGTCCAGTTGAACCCGTTCCTATTTGAGCAACTGCACTTGATATTATTTCTTTGCCATCTTTTAAAATCACAGTTTTTGATGATGCAGAACCAATGTCAATTCCCATTGTATACATGACATATCCTCCTTTTACCAATAATAAATTACTGGCTTCTTATTACTGATTATTATCTTTGAATCGGACCAACAGTTTGCACGTACTCAACAAGTATTCCTTGTCCGTATTTTGGTTTTAAGAAATTGACAATAATATCGCTAGTTCCCGGAACGGCACTGCCTTCAAGCATTTCCATCCCCTTGCTTTCAAAATCCTGACGAATAGCCTCAATATCTTCAACTTCATAAGCAATATGTGCAATGCCTCCCTTTCCATTATTGAAATTCTTAAGAGGACTGCCCTCTCCGGGAATAATCAATTCCACCGGACTTTCATTTTCAGTATATTTTGTGAATATCAACTCTGCCTTATAAGCCTCAACAAACCCTTCATAATCAACTTCCAAATTAAATGTTTCAAGGAATTTGTCAGCAGCTTCCCTTGTATTGAGTACAATTCCAACGTGGTGCATTCTCATAGTTTTCATAATGTTCATCCTCCAATTTTTAAAAACATGTTATTTATTATTTTATTTTTTACTATTTCAATTCCAGTCCCATATTTTCTTCTCTAAAAATTCTTTCATCCATCAATTTTACTTCATCAGCTATATTAGGCTTGAACTCCATCATATCAAGAATCTGACTCTGCATATCTATTCCAGGCGCAATTTCCATGAGCCACAACCCGTCTTTTCTAAGTTCAAAGACACATCTTTCGGTAATATATAAAATCGGCTGACCTGTCTTGTTTGCATAATTACCACTGAAGGTAACCTGGTCAACTTCTTTTCTGAACTTGAGCCTCTTTCCTTCATTATCAATAATCATCTTGCCGTCTTCGATTTTTGTTTTTAATCCTCCTGCAGTAAAAGTACCGCAGAAAAACACTTTTTTAGAATTCTGTGTAATATTGATAAATCCACCGCAACCAGTAAGTTTAGGACCAAACTTACTAACATTTATATTTCCTTTCTCATCACATTGGGCAAGTCCCAAAAATGC
>NZ_CEZJXU010000192.1:0-4597 GCF_983023055.1 Dethiosulfatibacter sp.
CTCTTTGCTTCAAGACTATCAACATTGGTCATGCAACCAGTCAAGCAAACTACCAAAAGGTCCATGATTAGTCCTGGGTTGATTCCTGTTCCCAGTACTGATACTCCGTTTTCCAAAGCTATTCTATCTATTTCTTTTGCTAACTCAGGCTCCTGTGCCTGTGGATATGCCATTTCTTCTGCAGTTGATATTACATTGATTTTTTGCTCAAGTACATATTTAATCTTAGGGAATGCTTTCTTAGTAAAAGAATCTGTAGCTATAAGACAAAGATCACAACTTCCTTTATATACTACATCTTCAATCTTGTCCTTGATCATAGCGTCCGGTCTTCCCGCCTGCTCTACTTCAAGTACTTCATACATGTTCTTTCCAACTCTGTCAGGATGCATGTCACAAACACCTACTACTTCAACACCTTTTTTAGTAGCAAGCATTCTTGCCATACCGCTTCCCATTGCACCGAATCCCCATATTGCTATTTTCACGTTTTCCATTTGTGTTCCTCCCAGAATAAATTTTTTATTTTCTAGCAAGCAAAGTCAATTATATTCATATCCACTTTAAGCATGTAGATATGTTTAAAGGTAGACTTTCCTGTGCCCTTTGAATATCCGCTTACGCGAATAGCGCAGCATTGCTGCTTTCCTTAGTTGCCAAGATATAGTGCATAAAGCGTGCCAACTTTATGTGGATTTTGTTTATTTAAAAACCCTTTATTTTCAACAGTTTCAGCCCGCAGGATTTTTTTGCAATCCTGCAAACAAAATAAAAGCAAAATATTTTGCTGTAAAACACGCAAAATATTTTGCTTTTTGACTTTTTTCTATAGAGGGTTTATGATTATCTTGTAGCGTAGCTACTTTATTTAAAATTTCACTACATAATTTAAGGAAGGTGTTATGAGAAGACTTTTAAATTCATTCAGGTTTGCCTGCAACGGCATAAGATACGCCATACATACACAGCCAAACTTCAGAATTCAGCTTGTTTTTCTTGCACTCGCAGTGTTAATGGGCTTTATATTCAAAATCACCCAACTTCAATGGACTGCATTGATACTTACCTCGTCGCTGGTTCTCATATTGGAGATAATAAACACTTCAATAGAGACTCTTATGGATTTCGTAACCAAAGAATACAACCCAGAAGCAGCAAAGGTTAAGGATACAGCAGCCGGAGCCGTTCTCATCGCTTCAATAATGTCTGTTGTAATAGGCCTTATTATATTTATACCTTATATTTTTTAAGCTTGTACTGAAGCCCCTGCCTCTTGATTCCAAGAATCTCAGAGGTTTTTGTTATATTTCCACTATTTTCATCAAGAAGGCTTGTAATTATATCCTTTTCAACCTCCCCCAGAACCTCCTCCAGGGATTTTATCCCTTCATTCAAAGCTCTGATGCTGGATTTAATATAATTCTCTTCCATTTCTCCCATTTCAACATTTAACTTGTTCTTTATATAATAAGGAAGGTGAATGAGTTTTATTTCATCACCGCTGTTTATCATACTTGCTGCACCTTCTATTATATGTTTTAGCTCCCTTACATTACCTGGCCAGTCATATTTATTAAAAAATTTAAGAACCTCTTCTGAAATCCCCGATATCTTCTTGTGAAGAGCATTTTCATAGTATTCCACGTAGAAATCAGCAATGACAGGTATGTCTATTTTTCTTTCCTGAAGGTTGGGAACCCTTATATTTATTACACTTAGCCTGTAAAAAAGGTCTTCTCTGAATTTTCCCTCGCCGACAAGTTCAAGGGGATCTTTGTTTGTAACTGCTATTATCCTCACATCCACATGGTGTTCCTTGTTTGAACCAATGGGTCTGAAGGAGCCTGTTTCTAGCACTCTTAGTATCTTTGCCTGAAGTGACAAAGGCATGGAGTTTATCTCGTCAAGCATGAGAGTTCCTCCGTCGGCCTGCTTGAAGAGACCATCCTTGTTTTCCGCTCCAGTAAAGCTTCCCTTTGTGGTGCCAAAAAGTATGCTCTCAAGAAGGTTTTCAGGTATTGCAGCGCAGTTCTCCGCAATGAAAGGCTTGTCCCTTCTGAGGCTTGAATTATGAATGCTTTGAGCAAACATCTCCTTGCCTGTACCAGACTCTCCAATAATAAGAACATTTGAAGATGATTTTGCAATCTGCTTGCATTCTTTGATTATATTTTGCATGGCTTTTGACTTGCCTATAATATCCTCAAAGGAGAAGGTACCAATCTTTTTATCTGCCACTTCCGAATAAAGATCTATCATTCTGTTGGACATGTTCCTCATAAAGGTTATATCCTTTGAGATTTCAACACTTCCAACTATTTTGCCATTTTCCTTTATTGGATAGGTGGAGTTGACAGCTGCAATCTTCTTACCCTTCTTTGATATGTATTCCTGATATTTTGACTCTATTGCCTCTCCACTTTTAAGAACCTCCATATGGGTACTTTCATATCCAAGAGCAGGAAGAATCTTAAGAAGGTTCTCTTCCAATACATCTTCCGCAGTCATTCCCTCTATGGAAGCCATGGCCTCGTTGTAAATCAACGTCTTTCCTTCACTGTCCACTACATGTACACCCTCTTCAAGCCTTGAGAGTATCTCTTCATATATCTTGAGTCTGTTCACAGTATCATCCACCTTCTTGCAATTTTATACTTCTCTGTCATAATTATACCCCACTTGCATTTTTAAAGCAAAATATTTTGCGCAAAATATTTTCTTTTGCAAGAGACCCATTTCCTCCTTCGTGGAAAATTTTTGCAACCAAAAACCGGCTTGCGAAAGCCGGCCAAAAGAAAACAAAATTAAATTTTTATTGTGTTTTATCTAAATACTATGTTTTTTAGTTTGCTTTTTCATTGATACCTAATGTTTCATCCACTTTCTTACCTATTACAAACAATACCCCTATCATCAATACTACACCAAGAGGTATAAGTATTATTGGCGAAATTCCCATGAACCCGTAAAGTACATACATTATAAGCGCTGTTCCTGCTGCTAGTAGCGCATATGGTATTTGTGTAGCTACGTGGTCTATATGGTCTGCCCCTGCGAATATTGATGCAAGAACTGTTGTATCCGATATTGGTGAACAGTGGTCTCCAAATATTGCTCCTGAGAATACTACTCCAGCCATCATAACTGCAGTTTGATAATCTCCAGTTACCTTGTATGTAAGTGGTATTGCTATAGGAGTAAGTATTGTCATTGTTCCCCACGATGTTCCAGTAGCAAATGATATTCCCATACCAAAGAGGAATATTACTATTGGTATCATACCAAATGTCAAGGAATCTCCAAGAAGTGTAACTATGAATCCGGCAAGGTCCATATCTCCTGTGATCGAACCAAGAGACCAGGCAAGAACTAGAATAACACACGCAAGAAGCATAAGCTTCATACCATCTATAAGGCTGTCCATAGTCTGCTTAATGCTCATTGTTCTTGTTCCAAGAGCCATTACTATACCTGCAAAAGTCATTGAGAATGCTCCCCAAAGAAGTGCCGTTGCAGCGTCTGCGTTACCAAGAATCGCCATTAGGCCTTGTCCCCGAGTTTCATCAGAAAGTCCTGTAGAATAGAATCCCACAAGAGTTACTGCTACAAGAGCGATTATTGGAATGAAGAAAGTACTTATTCTAGGAACTGCACCTTTTACAGGCTCTCCCAACTCTGTACCTACATCCATCATCGGACTTGCGCCGTCTCTGCTTATTTTTCCTTCTTCCATTGCTCTGGTTTCAGCCTTTAGCATAGGTCCGAAATCTCTTTTTGAAATTGATACTATACCAACGAAGATTACTGCGAAGATGCAGTAAAGGTTTAAAGGTATACCGCTTACATATGCCGCAAATGGAGTTATCTGATCAGTTGTTATTCCAGCAACTTCCATTCCCGAACCAATCATACCTATCTGGAATGCAATCCAGTCAGAAATAAAAAATGTTGCTACTGGTGCAGCTGTAGAGTCAAGTATGTAAGAAAGCTTTTCTGAAGAAAGCTTGTGCTCTTCAGAAATGTCTCTGAATACATTACCTACTATTGCCGCATTACAGTAGTCGTTAAAAAATACTATAATTCCTAAAAGCCATGCTCCAACCGATGCGCCTTTTTTTGTCTTGATTTTTGTTCTAGCCCAGTCTGTCAAAGCCTTACTACCATTCAGTCTCCAAATGTATGCAATTCCCGCACCCATTAGAAGGTTGAATATTAAAAGTCTTGCATTCCAATCATCTGTAACCTGAGCCACTATAGTCTCAAGAGAATATCCAGCTGCTGCCAGAGGATTAAATCCTGAAATGATAAGCGCTCCCATAAAAATACCTGCAAACAACGAAATTAGAACTCGTTTTGTCACGAAACATAAAATAATCGCTACTACTGGTGGTAAAACTGCTAACCAACCATAATCCATAATTGTCGCCCCTTTCTTGTTTCTCTTTTGTTTTTTGGTTTTTTAAAGAATGAACACTAGGTAATTATACACCTTTTGCAAAAAAAAATCAAGTTTCACGAAGGTTTGAAATATCATCCCAAAACTTTTATTACTTAATTCTTTTTTTTCTTATTGTTTTTTTAGTGAATAAATAGGAAA
>NZ_CEZJXU010000193.1:0-4574 GCF_983023055.1 Dethiosulfatibacter sp.
CAACACAAGAGGCATATTGCATTGCTTTTCAGGTAGTGTGGAGCTTGCCAGAGAATATGTGAAGCTTGGATTTCTAATATCACTGGCGGGACCTGTAACCTTCAAGAATGCGAAAAAAGCAAAGGAAGTGGCAAGGGAAATACCCCTAGAACATCTTCTAATAGAGACTGATTGTCCCTATCTTACTCCAGTACCATACAGGGGCAAGAGGAATGAACCGGCCTATGTGAGATACGTAGCCGAGGAAATAGCAAGGATTAAGGAAATACCATATGAAGAAGTAGCAGATGCAACAACTGAAAACTTTATAAGAATTTTCAATATTTAGATTTTTGAATGCACCTTCAATTATGATATAATTATCATATTGGAGGTGTTTTTTGAAAGATAAGATTGAGTGGAAAATATGAAAGGATAATTGTAATTGAGGAAATGATGCCATTCATTGAAAATGAATTAAAAATAAATGGAATAGATTGTATTGAAAAAGGCTATGATGTAAAAAGCAATGATGTAGTTGGTCTCGCACAAAGGGGAGGCAAGGGAAATTAGTTCAATAAACGCCATAGAAAAAAGCAAGGAGATTGGAAGCGTAAAGGTTGCGAACACTCTTCTCATTGGTATACTAGCCTCCAATACAGACATAGACAAGAAATACTGGCTTGAAGCAATAGAGGAAAATGTATCTGTCAAATTTCTTGATGAAAATAGAAAAGCTTTCGAATTTGGATACAAGAAACAATAATTTTCCATAAAGAAAAGGAACTCGATTACTCGGGTTCCTTGTTTTGTTTTTGATTTTTTTATATTCTTTTCTTTTTTATTTATATAATTTCTACATTGATTTGAAGAATCGTTTTACGCTTTTTTTCATAAGCTTTTTATATTCAGCTCTGTCGAGAAGTTCTTCATGGACATCTGTAGGTTTATTTTCGAAATATGTTTTAATTAAAAGTTTCTTTGATTTTTCAATGTCTATGTGCTTCAAATCCTTGAGTTTCAGCTCAAGTTCGTAGTTTTCTATTTTTTTCATTATATCATCAAAATAATTTCCAGTTATTTCCTCGTCAAAGAGGCGCATGAGTTCTTTGACGGATTTACTCAGCTTGCTGTCCGGTAGATCGAATTCGTTGTTTAAAGTCAGTTTGCTTGAGTTGAACTTGAAATATTCGTCAAGCCATAAATGGGCATAGTAGCCAATAACAAAGGATTTTGTTTGTTTGTCCATTTTCTTGAAATTAAATTTTTCGTAAAATTCCATTACATCAATATCGTCGTCCCCGTCTTCGTCTTTTTTTTCGAGGAAGTGATAGTCATAGTATGATTCTTTATCTGGAAAAGTGTCTGGGGATACTATTCCCAGAAGAAAGCTGCATAAATGTACATCTTCATCTGAATTTTCTGCTAAAAGCTTGGTAAAATGCAGATGGGTACTTAACTGTGGCATATTGGTTTACATCTCCTAATTTTATTTCAATAAATTATATCATTAAAAACAATAATAAGCAATTGTCATAAATAATTAACATTCTTTTGATTTTGACAAACTGTTTGATATCAGAGCAAAATCTTGGATTCCAAGAGTTTCTCCCCTTAAGTTTGGATTATATCCCAGTTCTTCCAGTATTTCCTTCAATTCTATCTTGTCTATTTCAGCTATTGTTCCCGAAACAGAATTGATAATTGTTTTCCGTCTCTGTCCGAAGGCTCCTTTTATGAGCCTGAAGAAGAGCTTTTCGTTCTTCACATCAACTGGAGGTTTGTCATAAATATTCATCACTATTACAGCTGAATCTACCTTTGGCTGTGGAATGAATACAGTCTTTGGTACTATGAATTTGATTACTGGTTTGGCATAGTACTGGATTACTGCTGAAATTGCTCCATATTGTTTGTTTCCCGGAGGTGACTGGAATCTTTCCGCAACCTCTTTCTGTATCATTACGGTTATTGACTCAACCTTCACCCTGTCTTCAAGTATCTTCATTACTATTGGTGTTGTTATATAGTAGGGAATATTTGCTACTACCTTCACCTTTGAATCGCCGAATTCTTCTGCTATGATTTTTTCAAGGTCCATCTTCATAAAGTCATCATAAATGATCTTCAGGTTTTCATAGGGAAGTGTTTCCTTGTGTATCTCTATAAGGTCCTTGTCAATTTCTATGGAAACAACCTTTTTAGCTCTTTCACAGAGGTATTGTGTTAGTGTTCCTATTCCAGGACCTATTTCTATTATGCAGTCCTCTTTTGTTATTTCTGCTGCATCACATGTGTTCTCAATTACAATCCCATCTATCAAAAAGTTCTGTCCCAGTCCCTTTGTAAGGCTAAAACCGTATTTCTTTAAAATTTCCTTTGTAATGTTTGGATCGTGTAGTTTTCTATTCATCATCTTCTATCACCTTGTCTATTGCGTCTTCAAATTCTTTTCTTGTTACTCCGTAGTTATTGAGCCTTTTCAGGAACTGTTTTCCTGAGCAGTGTCCAATGTTTAGCAGTTCACCAAGGACCTGTCTTCTTTCTGCAGAATTGGGAAATCCGGTGAGACTGTAGTCAACCATGTCCTTCTTGGTGAATTCTTCTACCTCATCTGTCACAACAGCTCTTGCATTTTTAAGAGCTTCTATTATAACCTCGGGCGAGGCATTTTCCACTCCAACATTTCCGTTTTTAAGAGCATTTTTTTTTGATATATATGCATGCTTTACATTTGTCAGGTTTTCGCTTACCCAGTACCTTATCTTCTTTCCTGGAAAGTCGGGGTCAGTAAGGACTATGATTCCTCTTTTTTCCGAAGCATTTCTTATCTGTTCAAGCTTTTTGTCTGTTATTCCAAGTCCACTGGTAGTTATTATTTCTGCATCTACTGCAGCTTTTACTGCGGAAACATCGTCTTTTCCCTCTACTACGATTATTTCCTTTATCTTTAACTTCTTTTTCTCGTCTTTCTGATTTTTTGGCTTATCCATTTTTTCTCCTTAATTCCTTATCACTTTATTATAGTCAAAAAATTACATTATTACCAATGTTATTTGAATAGAATTATGATATAGTATAAATGTATAACTATATTAATGTTGACGGAGTTGTATTTATGAAATACAAATATGTAGTATTTGATTTTGACGGGACATTGGCAGACACTGAAGACATGGTTTTTACCATATATCTTGATCTGGCTGATAAATTTAAATTAAAAAAGGTATCAAAGGATGAATTATATAAGCTTAAAAAGCTTAGCGCTTTTGAAGTTATAGATCATCTAGATATAAAAAAGTGGGATCTTCCGGGATTGATGAGAAGGGGAAGAAAGGTTCTTCATGGAATGATAGAAAACATTGACCTTTGCAAGGAAGGAATGAAGGATGTCCTCTGTGAAATGGAAGACAATAATATAATGGTTGGAGTATTGACCTCAAACTCCAAGAAAAATGTATTTAAATTCATAAGCAACCATGACCTTGACATGTTTACCTTTATTGAAAATGCAGGCCTTAGGGGCAAGGAAAAAAAGCTTTTGAAGATTATCGCAAAATATGGAATAAATAAAGATGAACTTTTGTACGTAGGAGATGAAATCAGGGATGTAAATGCGATGGACCACATAGGAATAGATGTGGCCGCAGTAGATTGGGGATATAATGACAGGGAAAGCCTTGAGGCATCAGGACCTGACTATCTAATAAGTGAGCCTGAAAAATTACTTGAAATTTGTTATGGACAAGGTGACATGAATGAATAAGATTGGAAAGTTGAGAGAAATAATAAAAAACAGCAATTATATGGTTTTTTTCGGTGGAGCAGGAGTATCCACTGAAAGTAAGATTCCTGATTTTAGATCTGAAACAGGACTCTATAGTGCAAAGGAATTATATAACCATTCTCCCGAGGAGATGCTTAGCATCAATTTTTTCAATAATCATACTGAAACTTTTTATAGATATTACAGGGAATACATACTTCATCCAGAGGCGGAGCCCAACGATGCTCATAAGACTCTTTCAATGCTCGAGAGTAAAGGAATACTTAAAGCTGTTATAACACAAAATATTGACGGGCTTCATCAGAAGGCTGGAAGTAAAGAGGTACTTGAGCTTCACGGATCAGTTAAAAGAAACTATTGTATAGCATGTCATGAAAAATACGATTTTGACTATATAATTGATTCTATAGGGGTGCCGAAGTGCAATAGATGTGGAAAACTTGTAAGGCCTGATGTCGTACTCTATGGCGAAGGCCTCGAAACTGAAGTTCTTGACAAGTCGATTCATTATATTGAAAATGCTGACACACTAATTGTGGGAGGAACTTCCTTGGTTGTCTATCCTGCAGCAGGGCTTATAAAATATTTTAAAGGGAAAAACCTGGTTTTAATAAATAAGTCAGGTACTCCATTTGATGACAGTGCAGATCTTATTATAAATGAATCAATTGGGAAAGTGCTCAAAAAGGCAGTTGAAAATGCGTTTCAAACGAACTTTTAATTAAAATTAGCAAAAAACATTCGCTTTAGACTGTTTTTGCTAATTTTTTTTAAGTGAAACCTTTTCCTTATATAATTAGACTTGTCA
>NZ_CEZJXU010000194.1:0-4553 GCF_983023055.1 Dethiosulfatibacter sp.
AGGTTTATACTTGAATAGGTGTGAGATATAGCACCAAAATAATATCATATAGCAGTTCCCTACTCCCTCGGCACGATAATCCTTTATCTATAAGGTAGATTATCATGCCTCGAAGTCGAGACCTCACTGCTATATGATATTATTTTTATTTATTCGTAGTAATCAAATGATTTCATAAAACCTAAAAACTGAAAAATAGTATCTGGCATCAGCGAGGTCTCGACTTCGAGGTTCAACTATCCACGTTATAAATTAAAGATAGTTGTTCCGAGTAAACAAAGCAACTACATTGTGTCATCCCTAAAAGGGATGTTGTATGCGTGGAAAGTAACCTTAAAAGCAAAATCACAACGATTCAAGTGATTTCGCAAATAATTAACTTTCCTAAGCTGGAGTAGGGAGTTGATGCTGGATATTATTTTGGTGCAGAATACTATCAACATGACAAAATGCACAAAACACCTTGAAGCGTCGGTGTTTAGCTACCGCTACAACAATCTTTAATATCTAAAAAAGGATGATTGTTGGTAGCTTATACATGGAAAACTCGTCTCAGTTTTTCTCGCATATCTTCCGGCAGTACATTGTAAAGACCTGTCATTATAACTGCAAAGAGCTGCAGGGTTATAAATACTATGAGTGACCAGGTGATTTTAAGCGTTCCATCAAAATTTATTGAGAGAACGGACTCTACTATGAGTGACAATATGCCGACTCCCACTGCAGTATAGACAGGAATGAAGATGAAGTGGTTCTTGTGCTTTCCTTTCTTGTAAAAGTGTACAGTAAGCAAAAATATCGCAATTGCTGAAATTGTAATGGGAAGTGCATAGGTCAGTGACCATTCCATTTCACCGTCAATATAGTCAAGTAGAAAAGACTGGAGAATTACCGTTGCACTGAAAATTCCAGTACCTATCTTGAGGTGAGGTATGTATCCCATGATTATGAAAAGGTAAATAAGTCCCGCCATTATACAAATTACAAATCCCGTCATATAGTCTGAAATGGATGAACGTATGAGTCCTATAGTGAGAAATATTACTATTGATATTATACTCAGGAGAAAGACGGTAATGAATACCTTGTTCCTGAGTGTTTCTAGTGTTTTTATATACATGTTTCTTGCTTCTGGAAATTTGTTTGTTTCGGTATTTTCCTGCAAGCTGTCAATATCAGGTATTGGGAAGTTACAGAGTGGGCATTCCTTTACATTTTTATCAACTTCAACTCCACACTTTGGACAATAAGCCATTTAATCACCCTCCTTTTGAGTATTTGTTTCTATTTTGACATGGAGATTCATTTTCCTCAGCTTTCTGAAAAATATCTTTTCAATTTCCCTGTTTGGAGTTACACTACCGAAGGAAATGCATGTTTTGTTGTTGTAGCTTAACATTGTTATCTTTGTAAGGTTTCCAACGCTTGGAGGTGGATAGATATCCATTTGGTCCACGTGCCTGCTTATTTCCTCAGGAAGCTTGATCAGTCCAAGATTGGAAAGGCTGCTGGTATAGTTTGTCTCACCGAATCTGCTGTAGATGAAGGGGATGGCAAGGTTTTTAATTGGTAATGGAAGGAGTCTTACCTTCCATTTCTTTTCGCTGGCAACATTTCTGCTTATGAATTTCTGTATGTACTTCTTGTTTACCTTCATGCCGAAATAATGATCTATGTATTTCAGAATTTCGTCAAATGTATAGTCTCCAAGGCTTGTATCGATAGATGGAGTCAAGCTTACGAAAAAATTTTTCAATGTTTTTGAAGGAAACATAGAGCGAAGGTTTATTGGGATGTTCATGGTTACAGGCAGATTACGGCTGTTTGTTTCCGACCCTGTGGTTTTCAAAAAATCAAGGAAGGTCTCGAAATATACGGCCAGTAGAAACTTTGTCACCGATGTATTGTATGACTTGGCAAGATTGTAAAGGTCATCTGACGGAATTATACCAGTTATAATGAAGTATTCCCCTTTGGCATTGAGCTTGAAGGGAAGGTGATAGGCTCTTTTAGGTTTTCTAGGCGCCCTTACTTTTTCGTTGTAGTATTTGTGGAATGCATCTTCATATACCTCTTTTGTATCCGTATAATCGCGGAACATGTCAAGATCGGCTGATTTATCTATATCACCTGTGAGATGAAGGTAATTCAGCAGAAGTGACTGCATGAAAACTACAGCCCCGTATCCGTCGGTGAGGCTGTGGGAAACTTCAAAGCTTATTCTTTTTTTATAGTATATGACTCTAAAGGGAAGAGTATCCTTTTTCTTGAAGTCGAGATACATGCAGGGATAGTAGGTTTCCTCCTGCACCCTGGGAACTGTATTGACCTCTTCAAAATAATACCAGAACAGACCTTTTCTCAGTCTCACCAGAAAATGCTTGAATTTAGGAAGTATTGTTTCCAGTGTTTTTTGAAGTATTTCAGGATCAACATCTTTATTCAAAGTTGCCGAAAGACGTAAAACGGTGGAAACTCTTGGTGAAACTATTGATGGGTAAAGTTTTGCCGCATTGTCAAGCCTGTGCCATTGTCTTTCGTCTGTTTTAGATTTCATATATTCCACCTGTGGTCATTTTGGATGGTGTTTATGTGAATATTACATCATCCTTGTCTTAATTATAACTCAAGAGGGATAAATGAACAAATGTTAATATGAAGTTGAGGGCGAGATTATATTATGGGACTTAAATTAACTCGAGGGCTATTTTAACTATCATGGTTCTTGGTATAATTACTGGTTTACCAGTAATTTCATAAACCATGTTCTTCATTTTTTCAGAATATCCCATACAGTCCATGAATATCACTGAGATATCCTCGTTATCAAGTAGTAAGGCTTCTTTTCTTATATTGTCAATATTTCCATAGGGTGAAGCAAAGACAGGAAAGATTACCATTCCCATGGAATTCCATGCTTTTCTGATATTTGTTTCTTGATCCTTTTCTGGAATAAAAACACCTATCTTCCCTTGAAAACCTATGTTTTTCATAATATTATGAAGGATTTTCTGGGGAGGTAAAATAGGAACCTTGGATACTAGCTCAGGGATTTTCCCGGTACACATCATAAGTATTATGTTACAGCCCTTTTCATTGAGATGGTCTACGCAGTTTTGAAGTAAAGAATGAATTTTTTCTTCGGCGATTTCAACCTGTGAGCCATCCCTCATCCTGCTTACTAGGAACTGATCATTTTCACCTGGTGAGAAGTTTTTGCATATAAAATCATGACTGTATTGATCTAGAGCTCCTGCTTCTATGATTTCAATATTTTCAGGGATGATTTTTCTTACATCTTCTATGATATCGGTTCTGGGGGATTGGCCTATTGTAATAAATCCTATTTTTTTATTTTTCATAGTATAGAGTCCTTTCATTATATATATTCTTTTATGGAATGAAATTGTTGATATTTCTATAATTCTTATTAAATTACAATTTTCATATCCTTGATAATTTTCACATCTCATATTATACTAAATTAAAACAACTAGACAAGGAGCTGTTATGGACTATAGTAAATTTTTGGAATTAAAGAATGTCAACTCCTTAATTCAGCCACAGGAAAAACTAGATTTTGATGAGGTAAGTTGTTCCATTGTAACCGCTCCGGGAAATCACCATTGGGTTGGTAAGGATGATTTTGTAATAATAATACCGGATTTGATAAAGGAAGAAGATGTAAATAATATTTTCAAATCACTTATAGACAAGAATATTAAAGGATGTTGTATTGTTTCCAGTTTAAAAATGTCGGAGATAGATATAAATCTTTGTAAAACATTCAATTTACCTCTGTTTTCTTTTGATGTACCTAGAAAAATTGGTAAACTTCTCAGTATATTGACTGATGAAAAGAATATTGTTGAATATTTACATAACCAACTGAAAAACAATATACTTTGCATCATGAATGGTCCCTGTTTTAACGAAAACAATCTTACTAAGCTCATTGGTATATTCTTAAACAGGGAAACCTATTTATTATCATCAGATTTTACTATGCTTTGTCAGGAAAATGAACACTTGTTATCAAAGGAGGAAATACCTCTTCTGAAATGGTCCGAGGAGCTTTCAACATGGAACAGTACTGCATCATATTCCCTTGAACCGGTCAGCCTTCACCATGAGGATAACACCTATCTTTGTTTTCCATTGAAATCGGAAACAACCATACTTGGATACCTTTGTATACAGGAAGGGCATAAGTGGGGTGATTTGAATACAGTAAGCATGAGTGAACTTTTATCATATTTCATAATATGTTTGGTGCATTACTCGAAAACAAAGGTATTCAGACGTAAATCCTTTGAAGAATTTCTTCAAAGTGTTTTATATGGATTTATTGATGAAGTTGCAGATTTGAAGAAAGAAGCTTCAAATCACAATTTTGAATATTATCTGGAGCGATATGTTTGGATTATCAGAGTAGAGCCAATAGACGGTATGAAGAAAGATGAAAGTCCAAACATCATGAATCAAATTGTACAGCATGCCAGTAACATTTCAGAAAAGTTGTTTTATAAAAACATATTCCTGAAAGAAGGCAA
>NZ_CEZJXU010000195.1:0-3002 GCF_983023055.1 Dethiosulfatibacter sp.
CCAACTTATCGGAATATTCAATACATTTTTTTATATCCTGTTCGCTTTTATCATATTCCATTTTGTCAAAATATATCCTGGCTCTATAGGAATACGGCAATGATTTTCCCCATATTGAGTCTGTCAACTTATAAAGCTCTATGGACTTTCCAATTGCATCCATGGATTTTTCCATTTCTCCCATTTCATAGAGGCACTGACCGTAGTTGGCATAAAATATTGGTGTTCCTCCCAGCATATCAATGTCTTCGCACAGGGAGATGGCTTTGGTATAATGTTTAATAGCTTTGACGTATTCTTCTTCCAGTCTGTATGTTTCACCAAGCCAGTTGTATGATGCCGCCAGGTTTACCCTATATTTGTTTATTTCAGAAGAACTTTCAAATACTCTTATAGAATCAAAAAGATATTCTCTTGCCTTCACAATATCTCCTATCATTATTCTGTGATAGCCTTTTAGCCTGTACCAAATGGCTCTTTCTTCTTCCCTTTCATTTTTTGTAAGCTCAATAGATTCCTCTATTATCCTACCAAGATCATATTCGTCATACCTGTTCATGAATATGCAAACAAGTTGCCTGTTTGCCCTTATTATGTTTTGATTATTGATATTTTCAAATCCCATGCTGTTGAGCTTCTTGAGCTTTTCGATATAGGCCTTTCCCCTGTCGTATTCCCCAGCTCTGATATAATACCTTCCTATCATATGGTAAAACATGGATATTTGATTTTGAGTCTCCACCTCTACTGAGCTGGTGTCAATGTTGTTTACCCAGTCGGAAATTCTTGAAAAATGATGTTCAATATTATCACTTTCAATATTAATCTTTGCATTATAGCTTTTTTCGAATACAGGAAAAAATTCATGTGCAACACATAAATGGTTGTATAGATACTTTATTGTATATTCTATAAATTTATTAATATTGCCAGCTTTTTCATAGTGATGGATAATCTTTGAATAATAGAAAGATTCATTGAAGTTCCCTGTCAGCATGTTTTCAAGCAAAACTGCCGTTTTACTGTGAAGTATTTTCTTCTTAGCATAGGACATTTCCATATATACATATTCCTGTATCTTCATATGTGTGAAATGGTATACTATTTCATCGTTTTCATATCTTTCATCTATAAGCCTTTTGTCCATCAAACTTTCTATGATGTTTACAAGCTTTATTTCATCAAGTAGTGATAAAGTCATCAAAAAATCAAGCCTAACACCGTCAAAATGAGTTGAAATGATTTCAAGTATTTTCTTTTCATCGCTTTCAAGGATGCTTATTCGCTGATGAAGAAGATTCTTGATATTTGACGTTATGCCATTGAATACTCCCTTTTCCATGAAGCTACCCAGTATTTCCCTTATATAAAAGGGGTTTCCTTCTGTTTCATAATAAAACTTTTCAGCTTCACCTTCATTCAGTTTTATTTCCGGTGTTATGTGTTTTACAGCATCTATTGTTTCCTCTTTTGTGAATCTTTCCAGTTCAATGTTCTTTAGATGACCCGACCTTGTCATGTCGTATGCCATAATTTCGATTTTTTCAGGAATTGGTGTTCTTGTAGTCATGAGAAGCAGGACTGATCTGTTCTCATCCATTGTAAATATATTTCTTATGAGGGAAAGGCTAACATCGTCAATCCATTGAACATCTTCAAAAACTATTGCTATATTTTTATTCTCAAGAATTTTCAAGAGAAGATGAACCACTTCCATTTCAAGAACTTCATAATTTGAAAATATTATATTGTCCACTTCCATATCATTCATTATCTTGTCAGTTCTAAGAAATGGAAATACGGACACAAGTGGCGTAATCAGGTTTACAGGAATACTTTCAATAATATCTTCAAAGTCTTTGGCAATATTCTGAATTACCGAATACCAGGGCTTTAGGATAAAGTTTTTTTCAGCCCTGTAGCACTGGGTTCTGTATATTTCCACATCATCAAATTCCATACTTATGGATGCATTCATAAGACTTGTTTTTCCTATTCCTTCTTCACCTGTAACCAAAATTGAGCTGGCATCGATGTTGTCAGAAAATCTGTAAATCTCATTTCTAATTTTATCAATTTCTCCCGCTCTTCCATAGAGTTGGGATTTTGCAAATTCAACGTCTTGACCTATTTCTTTATCTGCATTGTTTTTAGATCTGTTCCTGTTGCTCCTGGCCTCTTCCACCATATACTTGATTTCCACACTTGGTGCTATTGCCAGTTCCTTCCTGAAAAGCTTTTCAATGGAATTGTAAAGTGTCGTGATCTTATTAAACTGGCCTTTTTTATCATATATTTCTATTAGATGCTTGTAAGTCCTTTCATCGAATTCATCCAATTCTATGATTTTCAAAGCTGCTTTTTCAGCCGTATCAAGGTCATCACTGACTATAGCTTCTTCAACAACGTCCATAGCATTTTCTATGAGGGTGGTCTTAATTTCATTTCTCTTCTCGTCTAGCCATTCGTTAAAAAGGCTGCTTTCTTTAAGATAGTATGATTTCATGAATTCTGTGTCAGAAATATCAGAAACCTTGGTTTTACCCGAAATCACATCATCATAGTCGCTGTATATCTCATAGTCTTCATTTAATGATATGATACCGCCCGATTGTTTAGTGAAGATTTCCTTGCCAAGAACCTTTCTAACAATATAAAGGCAATTTCTGTAGTTCTGCATCGCTTTTTCCTGGTTGAAGGAATCTCCCCAGAAAACATCTGCAATGGTACTCTTGGATGCCGATTTCATCATATACAGATATATAACTCCAGTCACCGTATATTTTCTTTAATATATTAATTATATCAAAGAAATATAAAAAAAATATCAAATTTATTTAAAAATTTGATATTTTAGATTTTTTGGATTTTTATATAAAAAGACTACAGCCTAAGCTGTAGTCTCTAATAATCAATTATTGTTTAATATCCTTCGCCATCTGATTTCTTTTCAGTCGCAATTGCAACTGAAGCACTGCATCCAAGCCTTTCAGCTCCTGCAA
>NZ_CEZJXU010000195.1:3012-4549 GCF_983023055.1 Dethiosulfatibacter sp.
CGGCTTTGCTGTAATCTCTTATTCCACCTGACGCCTTGACTTTCGCCTTATCGCCTACAGTATCCTTCATGAGCCTTACATCTTCCTCAGTGGCACCTCCGGTGCTGAATCCTGTTGAAGTTTTTACAAAGTTTGCTCCTGCCTCTACAGAAAGTTCACAGGCCTTCACCTTTTCCTCGTCCGTAAGTAGACATGTCTCTATGATGACCTTTACAGTCATACCATCGGAGGCTTCAACCACCGCCTGTATATCTTCAAGTACAACATCATAGCTTTTATTTTTAAGAGCAGCAATATTTATAACCATGTCATTTGCTCCTGCCATGACTGCCATTTTTGTTTCAAATGCCTTTACTTCCTTCATTGTACATCCAAGAGGAAATCCAATAACGGATGTAACCTTCACATCGCTGCCATCCAAGAAGTCCTTTACAACCTTCACATAGTAAGGATTGACACATACCGATGCAAACTTGTATTCCCTTGCTTCATCACATACCTTCTTAACCTGTTCAATATTTGTATCAGGCTTCAAAATGGTATGATCTATATAAGACGCTATATTTTCCATTTGAATCACTCCAATTATATAATCAATTTCAATTATTTAATAAGTTCTACCAAATCACAGTTCTTAATACCTGCAGCATTTCCTTCCTCTACATCAACATGCATTTCAAGTGCAAATTCCGCATTAACTCTAATTAGTACATTTTCAAAAATAAGAGCTCTCTCTCCAACAGTCTTGATGCTTACCATTTGTTTGTCTTCAACACCAAATTCTTTTGCATCGTCGGTATGCATATGGATATGTCTTGCTGCTGCTATAAGACCCTGAGAAAGCTCAACTTCACCTTTTGGTCCTACCAACTTAACTCCAGGAGTTCCTTCAAGACTTCCAGAGCCCTTTACTGGAACATCTGATCCCAAAGTGAATCCATCTGCAAGTGAAACCTCTACCTGGGACTCTTTTCTAGCTGGTCCAAGTACTCTAACTCCCTTGATAGTTCTCTTTGGTCCTACAAGATCAACTTTCTCATCACAGGCATACTGACCAGGCTGAGACAAGTCCTTTATTGGTGTCAACTCATGTCCTTCTCCGAATAATACATCTATATCTTTTTGCGCAAGATGAACGTGTCTATTTGATAGTGCTATTGGTAATTTAGTTTTCATTTTAATTTGTCCTCCTAATTTAACTGACTATAAGATTATATATAGGAAGACGAAACAAAACAACGAATTATTTCTTATTAATTATTAAGAAATTCTTAATAATTTCTTTAGATTTGCTTTACTTCATCAAGAATCTTGAAGAAATCAGGATTTGAAACAGCTATACATTCAATATTATCTATTTCTGTATCACCGTCGGCAAAGCCTCCTGCAAGTGCAAGCATCATGCCCATTCTATGGTCTCCGTAGGTCTTTACAGCTGCACCTGAAAGCTTTCTTGTTCCTCCAATTACCATGCCGTCATCTCTAGGTGTTATTTCAGCACCCATTTTGGAAAGCTCGTCGCAGACTGCAGCTATTC
>NZ_CEZJXU010000196.1:0-4524 GCF_983023055.1 Dethiosulfatibacter sp.
TCAAGTCCATCCTTCACTTCTATCTTAAGTGCTAGGGTTTCCTTCATGATATAGTCTTTGTGAACTTCAACTGCATTGTCAATTTCAGCAGGTCCCTTGTAGGAAATCTCAATATTGTCCATCATTTCATATCCGTTGCTCTTTCTCATCTGCTGAACTTTTGATATGAACTCTCTTGCATAGCCTTCATTCACAAGGTCATCATCAAGGTTTGTGTCAAGGATTACAAACAGATTGTTTTCCATAGATACATTGAATCCTTCCTTGGAAGTTATTCTGATATCCAGCATGTCTTCAGTTACATTCACAGTATCTCCATTGACTTCAACATCAACACTTCCACCATTTTGCACGCTGTTTATGATTTCCAAGGCATTTGATTTAGCCAGAACTCCTGCAAAAGCCTTTACATTCTTTCCAAGCTTCGGTCCGCAAGTTCTAAAGTTTGGTTTGAGGCTGAAGTTCATGAATTCCTGAAGGTTCTTCTCGAATACAACTTCCTTGATATTAAGTTCTTCCATGATTAGAGGAGCAAGGTCAGCCATAAGTTCTTCATATTTTCCATCTATGTGAATCTTTTGAAGAGGCTGTCTTACCTTGATTCTTTCAGTTTCTCTTGCAGCTCTACCAAGTGCAACGAGATTCCTGACAAGGTCCATTCTCTTCTCTGTGTTTTCATCTATCATATTCTCATCAACCTCTGGCAGATCGCTAAGGTGTACTGAAACGCCATCTGTAAGGTTTCTGTATATTTCCTCAGCAAGATATGGAGAGAAAGGTGCAACAAGCTGTGAAATTCCTATAAGAATTTCCATAGTTGTATTGTATACTGATTTCTTATCTTCTGTAAGCTCTGTCGCCCAGAATCTTCTTCTAGATCTTCTTATATACCAGTTTGATAAATCTTCATTTACAAATTCCTGTATTGCTCTTACTGCTTTGGTCTGATCATACTGGTTCATACTTTCCCTTACATACTTGTCAAGGTTGTTGAACTTGGAAAGTATCCATCTATCAAGCTCCGGTCTATCCTTGTATTCAACCAAGAAGTCGTTAGGGTTAATACCGTCTGTATTAGCATAAAGTACAAAGAAGTTGTATACATTTTTAACAGTTCCAAAGAATTTGCTCATAACTTCCTTGAGTCCTTCTTCATCAAACTTTGTAGGCGTCCAAGCAGGTGACACATGCAGCAAGTACCACCTAAGTGCATCGGCACCGTATTTGTCAAACATGCTAAAAGGATCTACAGTATTACCCTTAGTCTTGGACATTTTCTTTCCATGCTTATCCAGGATCAAGTCATTTACAAGAACCCTCTTGTAAGGAGACTTGCCCATTACAAAAGTGGATATTGCAATAAGTGAGTAGAACCATCCTCTTGTCTGATCTATTCCTTCGCAGATAAAATCTGCAGGGAAAAGCTCTTCAAAGTTTTCCTTGTTCTCAAATGGATAATGATGTTGGGCATAAGGCATGGCCCCACTGTCAAACCAACAGTCGATTACATCCTTAACTCTCTCCATTGTACCTCCACAGTGAGCACACTTGAAGTGGATATCATCAACATATGGTCTATGAAGCTCTATTGTTTCATCTATATCTTCTATTGCCATCTCGGCAAGCTCTTTTCTTGAACCGACACTTTCAGTATGACCGCATTCGCATGTCCAGATAGGAAGAGGAGTTCCCCAGTATCTGCTTCTGGAAATTGCCCAGTCATTTAAGTTTTCAAGCCAGTTCCCGAATCTTTTCTCTCCAACAAAAGGAGGATACCATTCAACCGTGTTGTTGTTTTCTATCAACTGGTCTTTAAGCTTTGTCATTGCAATATACCAACTCGGCTTTGCATAATAAAGAAGTGGTGTTTTGCATCTCCAGCAGTGAGGATAATTGTGATTCATTGTAACTTTCTTGTAAAGCTTTCCCTCTTCTCTAAGCCATTTTATTATTTCAGGATCTGCATCCATTACAAACATATCTTTCCATATCGTTTCAGTAAACTTGCCCTGCTCATTTACAGGCTGGAGTACAGGAAGGTTGTATCTAAGACCTGTCTGATAATCGTCTTCACCGAAGGCTGGAGCTGTATGCACTATTCCAGTACCGTCTTCAGTTGTAACATAATCTGCACAAGTAACATAAAATGCTTTTTTATCTACATCAACAAAAGGCATGAGCTGCTCATATTCAACAAATTCAAGGTCTCTTCCCTTCATTTCTTCAATTACTTCATATTCTTCCTTAAGTACTGTTCCAGCAAGATTTTTTTCAAGAATATATACTGTATCTTCCGATTTAACCTTTACATATGTTTCTTTAGGATGAACTGTAAGACAAACATTAGAGGCAAGTGTCCAAGGCGTTGTTGTCCATACGAGGAAATACTCGTCAGCATCCTTTCTCTTAAACTTCGCATATACAGTACTGGTCTTTATTTCTTCATATCCCTGAGCAACCTCATGAGAAGCAAGTCCTGTACCACATCTTGTGCAATATGGCATTATCTTGTGACCTTCATAGATGTATCCTTCTTTATTGAACTTGTCAAGAATCCACCATACTGATTCTATATAGTCATTTTCAAGAGTAATATATGGATTGTCAAGATCTATTAAATAAGCCATTCTTTCAGTCATTTCTCTCCACTTGCTTTCATAGGTGAATACTGAATTCCTGCATTCTGTGTTAAACTTGTCTATTCCATAGTTTTCAATGTCTTGCTTATTGTTGAGTCCAAGTTTCTTCTCAACTTCGATTTCAACAGGTAGTCCGTGAGTATCCCATCCAGCTTTTCTCTTTACCTGATATCCTTCCATTGTCTTGAATCTGCAGACTGAATCCTTTAGCGTTCTTGCTATTACATGGTGTATTCCTGGATTGCCATTTGCAGTAGGTGGTCCCTCGTAAAAGATGAAGCTTTCTTTATCAGCTCGAGTTTCAACGCTTTGATGCAAAAGATCTATTTTTTCCCAGTGATCCCTTATGTCTTTTTCATATTCATTATATGGTGCTGTTGATATATTGTTGAATATTTTTTTCATAAATCCTCCTAGATTCATTTCTTGCATTTTGTACTAGTTTTTAAACATAAAAAAGTCCCCTATATATAAATATAAGGGACGAAAATTCTCCGCGGTACCACCCTGATTGCAAATAAAATCTGCCGCTCAATACAATTAACGCTTGCCACGTGATTTCCTACTACTTTCAGAAATCAAACTCATGGATGATTTTCACTTTGTATCCCTTCATAATCTTCCAACCAAGGATTATGTCTCTGTAAATTTCAACAAGGCTACTCTTCCAGTCAAAGTCAAGAAAGCTACTCTATTTTTTGTACGCCAATAGTGCACAAACCGATGTGTTATTGCAATATCATACAATAAATAGGTTGATTTGTCAACCTATTTAGCCATTCAAATTTCTTCAAAAAAGAAGAAAAGACACACACTTAAATTCTATCAACAACAGTCTTATTACTATCAATATTAATAATCTTGTCCATCTTAAGAGCAAGGGATATCTGCTCAATAAATTTCAAATGGTCATTCTTCAAGTCCAGAAGCTTCTTGGCTTTCAAAATTCTATATCTTACCGTATTTTCATGCTGATGGAGGATTTGTGCAGTCTTTTTGAAGTCGCCGTTGTTTTCAAGATACACCTCTACTGTATTTACGATATCCGAATTATAGTATTCATCATATTCCTTAAGAGGCATGAAAACCTCCCTGTAGAATTCCATAAGGTGTCTGCTGTTTCTTATGGGATATAACCTTGTAGACGTTGAGATCCTTGTAAAACACAACCCTGTCCTCCGTAGTAAAGGATAGTTCATAGGATGAAAGAGACTGCCTCACACAATGGTTGAACTCATCCTTAGGTGAAAAGGTATCGCTTACACCTATTTTATAGTCATTCGTATATTGGTTTACAATCTTTTCTACATATTCTATATGTGTCTTGAGCATAACCTGTTTGTTGAAATTCATAATCATAAGTATATTATTTCTATATTTTAAAGCTTCAAAATCATAGTTTGAGTTGAGTTCCTTCCTTAAATAGCTAAGCCTATCCCCGGGAAGATTTTCTACATTAATATATAGGCAATTGTATAAGTTCTTGAAGCTTCCGTTTATCCTCGTTGCTATTGCAGCAACCTCCTGCCTGTTTATATCCACATCCAGGAGCCTGTCAATTCTCATTTCAGATATGGTACCTAAACTGCAATTATCAACCAATAATTTGCAGTTTCTTTCAATACATACTATAAATCTACATTAAATGAACATTTATCCTAGTAAAGGTTTATCTATTTATTTTACTAATCTATTTATCATTATTTTCTAATTCAAGTACAACTTCCTTTTTATCATTCAATATAATATTTACTTTTTCCAGTTTGGATCCTGTTTTAGTGACCAAACCTTCAACTTTATCCAGTCTTCCATTCTTTAAAAGATTTTCAACCTGGTCTTCTGTTAACAATTTGCCACAGACAGGAGTTATCTTGAAGTTACAGCC
>NZ_CEZJXU010000197.1:0-4472 GCF_983023055.1 Dethiosulfatibacter sp.
TCGTTCCCTTAAGCTCGAAATTGTAGATTGTTTCGTTAAGAGCCTGGATTTCCTCAATTTTTGTGTTTATGTCGTCAACAGTCATTGATATGTTGTTATCAAGCTCCTTCTGATAGTTCACAAGCTCATTTGCAATTGTATGGAAGGAATCCGTCAGCGTCACAGCCATCTGTACTACGGTTTCCCTGTAGCTCAGGTCGTGGGCATTGTAGGACATTTCCTCGAGGGAGGTGAAGAAATTTGACAGGTTTTCGTTTATTCCGTATTCCGATGGCTCTGCGAAGATGTTTTCTATCTTTCCCATTGCAAGGGATTTTGATAAAAGCTCTGAGTTCACAGAATTTTCAGACCTGAACTGAAGGTCCAGGTATTCGTTTCTTATCTGTGTAAGATTCTCTATTTCAACTCCGTTTCCCGGTGAGACGATTCCGTTGTTTGTTCCTTCCTTTGCGGAAAGATCAAGCCTCTGCCTGGTATACCCCTTGGTGTTTGCATTCGCTATATTGTTGCTTGTGACGTTAAGGGCCATCTGGCTTGCCACAAGTCCTGATTTTGCTATATTTAAAGAATTAAATCCCATGATCTATATCCTTTCGTCTATGGTATTTGATTTTTCATCCCTTCTGCCAAGCACCCTCATGGATATGTTTATCCAGTCAAGTCTTGATTTGATAAGGGTGTCGTTGAGTTTCCCGACTTCCTGCAGTTCGTCCAAAGTCCTTTTCATGTTCTTTTGCAGGTCATCAATGTATCTATAGTTTTCATTCGTAGTCTTCGTCTTAAGTTCCGTCATATTAAAATCAGCTCCAGACAGTCCCAGGGATTCCCTCATGATTTCGCAGAGTGAATTCCTGTTTCTTTCCAGGGCTGAAAACTTCATGACAAGAGCAGATTCAACCTTTACAAGACTGTCAATACCCCCTATGTCATTTTCCTTGATAGCTTGGGTTTTGCTTTTAGAAATCTTCAATAAATCTTTGCTAATATTTTGTTCTTCTTTCAGTATATTCAAAAATTCAGTCATGCTTTTCTCCTTAACCCAGTTTGTCCATGATGCTCTGAGATATAAGTTCGGGCTTTATTTCGTAAGTGCCCTCCTCAATCTGTTTTTTAAGGTTCTGTATTTTCATGTTCCTTGACTCTGTCTCCTGGGACTTTATTTCCTTTATTGCCTTGTGGTATGTATCGTAGTCCTTGGATATGTCTACTTTTACTGCTGCTGATTCATAATTATTTTTTGACGGACTCTTTGCATCTGTTGATTTTTTTGTACTCTGGGTATTGGACATTGCCTCTGAATTTTTTGAATTGGAATACTGGTTTATGATATTTGCATATTCTGAAGGTTTAATTCTCATAATCTACTCCTAATCATTTTCTCAAGCTGTTGGCCATTGATTCCATCTCGTCTGCCGTCTGGATTATTTTCGAGTTGAGTTGAAAAATCCTCTGGTTCATGATAAGATTGGTCATTTCCTCTGCCATGTCAACATTTGACATTTCAATGGCACCCTGTACAATATCCGCTTCCGATGCTGCAACAGGTACTCCCGATCTGATGGTTTGGCCGTAAAGACCGCGCCCAAGGGATGCAAGTTCATTCTTTCCATGAAAGTCCACAACCATTATGTTTTGGCCGTCAATACTGTCCTCGGATGAACTCAATTCCAAAAAACCGTCTTCTTCAATACTTATATCGGCAGCATCAGCGTAAATGTTTAGTTTTTGTCCCGATTTATTTAAAAGAAAATATCCGTTCGCGTCTACAATGTTTGAAAATCCTTCTTTATTGGGCAGTGACAGGGTAAATGACCCTCCCCTTGAATAATATCTTCTTCCCGACGAATCGGACAGACCGAGAAAACCAGGGCCTTCAATTGCAAGGTCAAGGCTGTTTCCGGTATCCTTTAAGTCTCCCTGGGAAAAATCCCTCTCCATGCTTCCAAGAAAAGTTCCAGTACCCGTTGAATAAAACATCTCTCCCTGGGATGGATATTCCTTTTTCGACACTATATTTAGGGCTTCTTCAAAATTTGCAGTATTCTTCTTGTACCCGTCCGTATTGATGTTTGACAGGTTGTCGGATATTATGTCCATCCTTGTCTGTCTGAATTTGAGTGATGATTTGGCTGAATAAAATCCCTGTATCATAAGGCTTCTCCTATAGTTTTCCTATTCTATTTGATGAAAGTCCGTTTATTTCATCAAGCATCTGAATGAGCTTCTGGTTTGTCTGAAACTTTTTCGATATTTCAATGAGATCCGTCATTTCCTCCGTAAGGTCCACATTGGAGGACTCGAGAAACCCCTGCATCACGGTACCGTCAGCAGGAATATATCCTCCCCCTCCTGATAAGGTTCCATTACCTGCATCAGTCATGGACTCTTTATTTGAAAAATCCACTATTTTCAGTATGTTTACTGCCTTTCCTCCGGATATTACCGTTCCATCGTTCAGGATATCAAAGTCGCCGCTTCCAATATATATGGATCCGTTGGTTCCCTGAAGCCTATCTCCTGCCGCAGTTGAAAGGTACCCCGAACTATCTACAGTCATGGAAGTACTTCTCAGATAGGCTGTACCGGAAGAGGCGCTTACTGTGAAGAATCCTCCTCCCTGAATTGAAATATCAAGGGGATTGTCCGTCTGCACAAGGTTTCCCTGGCTGAAGTTCCTTGTCACCTCGTCCACATATATCCCAGGATTGAAGGTGTTTGTTCCCGTATTGTATATTTCAGATGCATTTGGAACTATCTTGGCCATCTCGTCGGACAGTATGTTTGTAAAGCTTATGCTTCGTGTATTTGATTTTTTATATCCAGGTGTATCGCTGTTTGAAATATTGTTTGACGATGAATTTAGCTTTTCCTGGAGATATTTCATGGAGGTTCCAAGCATTTTTACTGAAGTATCCATATTTTCTCCTGTCTGATTATTTTAACCTGAAATTTACTACTCAAACTGCTTTTTCATCCTGTCCCTGAGCTTTGTCGTTATTAACTTCATAAGCTGTGACATTCTCGATTCTGTAACTCCAAGGACTTCGCCTATTTCCTTGAGGGTTAGGTCCTCCCTGTAATAGAGGGATATAATCTGCTGTTCCCTTAGAGTGAGGTTTTCTATTTCCGCTGCTAGAATTCTTTCGACTTCCTTTTTTTCCATTATTTTTTCAGGATTGAAGTCGTTAGCTTCGTAACTCATGGCATTTACACCCTTGCTTATTGCCATTTCAAAGGATGAAATGTTGGAGTGGGCAATATTCTTGAGGGTTTCTTCGTAATCCCTCATGGAAAGTCCTGCCTCGCCGGCAATTTCATGGCTTTCAGGGTCTCTTCCAAGGCTGTATCTCAGCCTCTGGTCCGCATTGTCAATGAGCTTCTGCTTTTCCCTTACTCCCCTTGGAACCCAGTCCTGCTTTCTCATGAAGTCCTTTATTGCTCCCCTTATCCTAATGGATGCATAGGTTTCAAACTTCACACCCTTCATTGAGTCAAACTTGTGGACTGCATCCATGAGCCCCAGGACTCCTACGCTGTGAAATTCCTCTCTTATATGGTATCCCAGTGATTTGTCTATCATTACGTTGACAATTTTCCTCACAAGGGGAAGATATTCCATTACAAGGCGGTTACGGTATTCAGTTTTTTCTGTTTCCCTGTAATCATTCCAGAGCTTTTCACATTGCATGTTTTGACCCCTTCCGTCAGATGCTTATGTTCCCAACTACTTTCAGTTCATATTTATTATCTATTTCAGATACGCTCATGACATCTATTTCCATGCCGCTTTGCATTGTAAGACTTTTCATATAGCTCCTCAATAGTGGAGTGGTGACAAGGACCGGACTGTATCCCTGGTCAAGAGCCTGGTTGAATTCTTTTTTTGTATTTTGCGCGAAGGCCTGCATCTCGTCAGGCTTTAGTCCGTTTGTTGAATTGTTCACTGTGTCGGATATCCTCTGTTCAAGCTCCGGCGACACTATGAGAAGCTCAAGCCTGTTGTCGCATGAGTACTGGTTGCATATTTGCTTTTTTAGTCCCATCCGGACATATTCGGTGAGCTGGTCGATGTCGGGAACCGTCCTTCCATAGTCTCCAAGAATTTCAACTATTGTTGGAAGGTTCTTTATCCTTATCCCCTCTTCAAGAAGGTTTACAAGCACCTTCTGAAGTGTACCCAGGTTTACTATGTCAGGAATCACATCGGAGACAAGGGCTGGATATTTCTTCTCCAGCTCGTCGACAAGGGTCTTCACTTCCTGTCTTCCCATAAGCTCGTGGCTGTTTGATTTCACAACCTCGGAAATATGGGTCGACACCACGGAGACGGAGTCTATTACCGTATATCCGCTAATTTCAGCCCTGTCAACAGTTTCTGGAGTTATCCAAAGGGCGTTCATGCCAAAGGCAGGCTCCTTTGTTTCTATTCCGTCTATTTTTCCCGGCATGTCGTCTGTATTCATTGCAAGGTA
>NZ_CEZJXU010000198.1:0-4458 GCF_983023055.1 Dethiosulfatibacter sp.
GTCTTGTCACAAATGAGCGGGTGTGGCGGAATTGGCAGACGCGCTAGACTTAGGATCTAGTGTCTACGACGTGGGAGTTCGAGTCTCTTCACCCGCACCATTTATAAAATCACTTTGGATATTCCAAGGTGATTTTTATTTTACAAAAAATCACAATTATTGGACCTTGAAGATGATACTAAAAAAACGGGAAGATTTCAAGGAAACATATAATAATGAACATTATTAAATGCAGTGATAGCAGTAGAATTTGCATTAAATTCTTGTATTATCTTAAAATTAGTGTATAATTAATTGTAGTCTAAATTCAGTAAAAGTGAATAAATAGAATGGAAGTATAATCATATTGATTGACGATTGAATTTTTATTTATATCATTTACAACAATTTAGAAAAATTAATAAAAATTCGGAGGTATTGGTATGAAAGGTAAAGTTAAATGGTTTAATTCTGAAAAAGGTTTTGGTTTCATCACTACGGAAGAAGGAACTGATGTTTTTGCACATTACTCACAAATCCAAAAAGACGGATTTAAAACTTTGAACGAAGACGAAAGCGTAGAGTTTGATGTTGTTGAAGGTGCTAAAGGACCTCAAGCAGAAAACATTACTACTGCTTAATTAGAAGATACTTGGAAGACCTGGAATGTATTCAGGTCTTTTATTATGTTTGAATTTCATGACTTGTTGATATATTGCCTTGAAATTTAAGCAGATATGTATTATATTTGATATGATGGAAAATGATTTTAAAAGGATGTGTTGTTAATGGGAATAAAAATCAAAATTATAGGATTGTGTATTCTGTCTATATTAATGTTGACAGGATGCGGCAATGGTCATTCAGAGATTAAGGATCCAATTGAAGAAGAGAACTCGGTTGATGCCATAGAAATCCTTGTGGATGGAAATGTAGTCTCCAGAAGCGAACTTGTGGATATAATAGTGGAAGCAACATTGAAGGATGGGGAAAAGGAAATAGTAACCGAGGGACTTGAGATCTTCACGGATCTTACTATTGATAGTGAAAACTGCTTTGTCATACCTGAAGAAGCGTTAACAGGTGATAATTATGCAATTGATGTTGTATATAAGGGTTTGAATGCCCATAAGGATATAAACATAGTAAACTTTCTTAGTGAAACCATTGACAGTGAGGGAATAATTATAAAGCCTGAAGCATTGGATATGGTTGTAAACAAGTCAAGGAACCTTCCTTTAAATTATGTGCCGGAAGATCTTGTACATGTAGCTGTTACTACATGTTTGAGTAATGAAGAAGTCAACCAGTTGCGAAAGGTTGCCTCAGATGCACTTACGGAGCTTTTTAAGGGAGCTGAAGCTGACGGATTGACCCTTGTTGCCAGATCGGGATACAGGTCATACAATACACAAACTGCACTTTACAATGGCTATGTAAGCAGACACGGACAGGAATATGCAGACAAGTACAGTGCTGTTCCCGGACAGAGCGAGCACCAGTCAGGTTTGGCAATGGATATTACTGCACAGAGTGCAGGACTTCAGCTTGAAGATTACTTTGGAGATACAGAGGAAGGAAAGTGGGTTTCAGTACATGCTCATGAATATGGCTTTATAATTAGATATCCAGAGGGCATGGAGGATATTACAGGATATCTTTATGAGCCTTGGCATCTAAGATATCTTGGAACAGACCTTGCTACAGAAGTATATGAAAGCGGTCTGACTCTTGAAGAATATTTTATGAGTTTTGAAGAATAAGAATATGGAATGCTGGAAAGGAGTTAAAAAGCCAAAATAAAACCTGCCTCGGCGGGTTTTATTTTGGGCGTGTACAACACCCGCTCACGCGGCCGACACAGCAGAGCTGCTTTGTCTTAGCTTAAGAAAGTTAAATAGGCAAAACTCCTTAAAGCGTTGGTGTTTTGCATTTTAGGTAAACTTTCTACGCTGACAACACCCGCTCACACGGCTGACGCAGCAGAGCTGCTTTGTCTAGAAGAAAAACTGTAAGGATGGATTTGATATGAATTTGGTTTCTATAAGGGACATGTATAAAAGTTTTGGTGAAAAGGTGCTTCTGAAGGGAGCATCACTTAATATAAACGATGGAGACAAGATAGGTCTCATAGGTGTCAATGGGTCGGGCAAGTCAACACTTCTAAAGATAATAACGGGAGAGGATTATGCCGATAGTGGAGAAATTGAAATTGTAAGTAAGAGAACCATAGAGTATTTAAACCAAAATCCTGATTGTGATGGTGAATTGACAGTTCTCGACCAGATATTTAAGGGGAGCTCCGAGGAAATGAATATTCTGAGGGAATATGAAGATCTCCTAGCCAGAACTGAAAAGGGTATCTCTGGATTGGAAGATGAAATAATAAGACTTCAGGGTGTAATAGACAATAAAAATTTATGGAATATGGAAAGCGAAGTAAAAAGTGTTCTTACAAAGCTTAAGATTTCAGATTTTGATGCAAAGATGGGAACACTTTCAGGAGGACAGAGAAAAAGAGTTGCCCTGGCAGCTGCACTCCTTAAGGAATGCAATCTTCTTATCCTTGACGAGCCTACAAACCATATGGATAGTGAACTTATACAGTGGCTTGAGGAATATTTAAACAACAGAAAAGGTGCCTTGCTGATGATTACCCATGACAGGTACTTCCTTGACAGGGTTACAAATGTCATAGTTGAGCTTGAAAATGGAGTTCTTCACAAATACGATGGAAATTACTCCTACTACCTTGAAAGCAGATTGGAAAGGGAAGCTCTTGAATCAACTGAAAAGGACAAGCAGGAAAAGCTCTATAAGAAGGAATTGGCTTGGATGAGAAAGGGAGCCAAGGCAAGAAGTACAAAGCAAAAGGCTAGAATACAGAGATTTGATAATATAAAGGACTCAATGGATTATACAATTGATGAAAATCTCGAAATTTCTGTAGCGACAAGTAGACTTGGAAAGACAATCATAGAGATAAAAAATATATCTAAAGCTTACGATGACAAGGTCTTGATCAAGGAATTCAGTCATATATTCCTTAGGGACGACAGGGTAGGCATACTAGGACCAAATGGTACGGGTAAATCGACTCTTGTAAGGATAATCACTGACCAGGTAAAGCAGGATTCAGGTGAAATCCTAAAGGGACAGACTGTTAAGATAGGTTATTTCTCTCAGGAGAATGAGGATCTGGATGGTACCATGAGAGTTATAGATTATGTGAAGAAAGCAGGAGAGTTTCTTGAAACTGCAGATGGAGACAAGATTTCTGCATCCAAAATGCTTGAAAGGTTTCTGTTTTCGGGAGATGTCCAGTACAGCTATATAAGAAAGCTGTCGGGAGGAGAAAAGAGAAGATTGTATCTTTTAAGAATACTGATGTCTTCTCCAAATGTATTGATATTCGACGAGCCTACAAATGATTTGGATGTAAGAACGCTTTCGATACTGGAGGATTTTCTTGATACCTTTGGTGGTCCTGTTATTACTATTTCACACGACAGGTATTTTCTGGACAGGATTTGCAACAGCATATTTTACTATGAAGGAAATGGCTCAATAAGAAAGTACCCTGGTAACTATTCCGATTTTATGGATAAGAAGGAAGTTGAAAAACTTACCCTTGAAGCTTCCACATCAGATAATGGTGAAAAAGAAAAGGAAGTTGAAAAGTTATCAAAAAACAATACTAAAGCAAAGAAACTCAAGTTTTCATATTCCGAGAAAAAGGAATATGAAGAGATAGATGGAATAATCGAGGGTTTGGAAGCTGAGATTGAAACTCTTGAAAAGGCCTTGGGTGAAAAAACAAGTGACTATATGAAGCTTCAGGATCTAATGGATGAAAAAGAAAGGTTGAACAACGTTCTTGAGAAAAAGATGGAAAGATGGGAATATCTCAATGAATTGGCCGAGAAGATTGAAAATCAGAAAAACTAAATGGGAAACCCTGTGACAGGTTAATTCTGACACAGGGTTTTTAAGAATTAATTATTCGAAGCTTCCATATTTTTTCACTGAATTCACCATGATTTCAGCTTTCTTGAAATCAAGGGGAGCAGGATACTCGCATCCTGTAGACATGATGAAGGCACCGTCTTTTGCCATCATTTCTATTTGTTTTTTGCATTCCGCTTCTACTTCGTGTTCTTTTGCTGTGAACATCCAGCCGGGATCAACGTGACCCATTAGTATTGTTTTGTCGCCATATTTTGCCTTCATTTCTTCATAAGAAGAACAGTCGTCTGGATAGTGAAGGAAGGAGAATGCAACTGGATTCATTCTTTTAAGCTGTACATCAAAATATGGTCCTGCGCCACAGTTGTGGATCATAAACATTGTATCCAAGGTTTCGACGTGTTTTGCGATATCTTCCATATAAACACCCTCGAATTCGTCCCACATAGTTTTGCTCATTATTGATTTTGATGCAAACAGAGTATCAAACATTATTCCGTGAACTCCTGTCTC
>NZ_CEZJXU010000199.1:0-4429 GCF_983023055.1 Dethiosulfatibacter sp.
TGCTTTTCAAAATCCCTCATTACATCTACAGGAACACATACATTTGGATCAGTATCTGCTGCTGCTGGATCATATCCTGCATGAATAGTTTTGAACACTCCACCTTCAAGTCTGTCCATTTGACTGATGTCATATCTTCCCCATCTAGTTGCAGATGCTGATTGAATTCTATCTGGATTTTCAACTGGAACAATCCCCCCAGTTGTAACAAGAGCTATTCTTACTTTTTTAAGGTCCGCAACTGGTGCTGCAATAGGTACTCTGTCAACCTTAGGTATTGGCAACTCACTTGTGAAATCTTCACCTTTAACTTTCTTAAGAAGCATTTCTATCGCTCTGTCTGCAGCTGGTCTACTATCTTCCAACCAAACCTGATGTCTTATTCCTCTCTTGAAGAATCCTAGTTCTTCTGAAAGAAATGCTGTCTCTCCGTCCAATATTCTATCACCAAGAGCAGCCATTTTAGCAGTGTCTTTTCTCATTGCAGCAGCACTTTTTCCTCCGGAGAATACATACATATCCTTCTTGAACATGTCAACTCCAGGATTTTCTGCATGCATTGAAGTGATTACCTCTACATTAAATTTCTCTTTTACGTGCTTACAGATTGTTCCACAGGCAACCCCATATCTTCCCGCTTGGAAAGCTGGTCCTGCAAAGAATACGTCGAATTCAATATCTTTCAGCATAGCATTTATCTGAGCTACTGCATCTTCAGTATTTGAACCCATATAATTGTCTCCGCATATGATTGTATGAGTAATCTCTGCATTTTTCAGTGCAGTATTTATAGCCAATGCAGGTCCTATAAGACCTTCTCTGATTTCAGGCTCATGATCAGCAAACTCTTCACCACCGATACCGGCGAAAAATTGATTTATATATATAACAGCTTTTTTCATCTTTATCTCCTTCCTTAAAATTCTTTCATTGTCTTAGGCGACCAACCACAAACCTGGTCTCCACAGAACATTGAATTGTTTTCCAATATTATACTTCCGTCCTCTTTTACCGATGCTCCAAGTATTTCATCATCAGCCCATCCACCTGAAAGACCATCTCTAGCCAATGATTCAAGTTCACCAATAACTGTCTTCATAGGTGGTAACTCAATTAATTGAGAAACATTTCCGCAGGATACGATGGCATTTGCCATTTCATCTAGTGTTACCAATGGCTGTGACTGACCGTCACGTCCAGTACATTCATTTGTCATTCCAACAGTTTTTATTCCTGACTTTTCGAGCTCTACGTAACATGCTATAAAGTCTGCATCTGGATTCCCATATCCTTCCTCAGCTAAAATTGCACTGTCTGCACCAATCATTTTTGCAAGCTTGCTTACAAACTGAGCAGATCTTTGTTTCTGTTCAAGTGATACATTAAGATTTGAAAGAATAACGCCAAGGAAGTTAAGCGTTTTCCCGTGCTCTTCGTAAAGTCCCTTTATTGTTGGATTATTCTGAAAATCGTAAGTTGACCATTTAGATGAACAAGGCATGAAAGAACCGGAAATGATTGCTCCGTCCATTACTTCATTTGGATGTACAAGCGAAGGTATATAATGGTTTAAATCCCATCCATACAACAAGTCATTGTATCCCATTTCTTCCATTTGTGATTGAGGCTGCATAACATATACTACTGATGGTAATTCTTCTACTGACTTATCTCTCTTGATCATTTGACCAAGTTCAAAAGTTTGAACTTCATCTGGCTCAGAATCTTTAACTATGCTTCCAAGATGTTCTGCAAGTCTGTGAGCTGCCCATCTGATTGCACGATTCTTCTTCTGCTGCTCATGTCTTTCATCAGCTTCATCAGTATCTGCCACTAAACAAACATTATTCAATTTTGAGAAAAGTGTATATTTTGCACCTTCACCTGACATGTCTATGAGTCCGTCTCCAAAACTTCCCCAGTGCTTGCCTACTGCTAAAACGCTACATCCTTTAAGTGCATGTGTTCTACCATATCCTGTCTGTACAACATCTCCCGTCACTCCTGGAAAAGCTGGAATATCATCATTAATTTTATATCTAGGCTCAATAGCCTCCTTAACTGGTACTATTCTAGTTTCATCTCCTGGTCTTGCAATAACCAAATCTGCATCAGTTATATGTTCGTCCTCTCTTACAACAGCAAGAGCCTCTTCTTTATTTATCCAAAGTGTTCCATCTGAAAACTTAGAATCTTTTCCAAATTTAATATCTTTGACATAAAAATTGCCTAACTCTAATTTCACTATACTTACTCCTTTCCTTGATAAATTTTAGTCAATTTCATTATACAACATAAAAAACAAAAAGTAAACATGATTATAAATTAATCACAGTTACTTTTTGTTGGGAAAATCGTTTTCTTTTGCTTCGATTATAAAAAACCTAATAAAAAAACAAGAGTAAATGTGAAAACTCTTGTTTTGTTAAATATATATCAAATATTCCTTACTAAAAATTTCTGCTTGATTTAATATCAATTTTAGACTGTTTATATTATATATGAATCAATTATCCTCTTGATATATCTTATTGTTTTATCTACTTCTTCATACCTGTTTATTTCTTCATATTCCATCTTGTCTATCAATCTTGCAAGAGCTCCCCTGTATACAAGGATTACAACCTCATTTATATCCTCTACATCTTCTTCCATAATGATTTTGTCTTCAACCATTGGAACAAGAATGGTCATGTTTCTTGCATATATGTCCTTTTCTTCAAGCATCGGAAGTGTATATTGATCATGTTCTCCGAAGTTGTGAGGATATATGTTGAAATAGTCGTTGAATATTTCTGCGAATGTCTGCTTGGTTCTGGCAAAAAATATTGTTTTATATATTTTTGGGTTCTTGAATGAATGTATGCAGAATTTTTTCCATACAAGTATGAACCTCTCATATGAATCTTTGCCCTGCTTAATATAATCATCCAATGTCAGATAATATTCCTTCAAATATGATATTGCTGCATAACTGACCAGATGATCCAGATTTTCAAAATAATTATATATTGTGGCGCTGTTGTAGCCTGCCATGTCTGCAACCTTTCTTATAGTTAAGTTGTCTATACCTTCTTCATCAATGATATTTATTGCAGAATCTATGAAATAACCCATCATTCTTTTTCTTTTTATTTCCTTTTTGTCTATTGCGCTCATTAAATACTCCTTTAAGCATGTTGATTGATAAAATGTTTATCAAGTATACTACTTTAATCATGATTATTCCAGGGTTTTTGTTGAAATTTTCTGCATTACAAAAAATACCGACTGATTAAGTTCAGGATTTCTCTCAAATTCGTTCAATTGATTCTGGTATTTTTCAATTTCACGAATTGTATCCGGTTCCAATTTGCAATATTCTCTAACATGATCAACCTCTATACTCAGGGGCAAAAAGTATTTTTCAAACCAAACATCCCTGTCTATTATGAAATAGTCAAGAAGCTTATATCCGGATTTGCTAATCTGTTCCAGTTTACTGTCCAGATTAATCAGGCTGTCGTGGATAACAAGAAATCCTTTTGGCTTTATAAGTCTTCTCCACTCATTTATTCCCTTTTCAAAACCAACAACCGAAATGGAACCTTCAGACCAGACAATATCAAAACTTTCATCTTCAAAATTCATTTCATCAATCGAACAATTCAATGTATGGACTTTGTCTGAAAGATTTTCTTTCCCAATCTTCTCTTCAAGCTTATCCAGTCGTAACTGGTCGATATCAATTCCCAGCACCTGGCCACCGCTCAATCTTGCAAGTTCCATTGTAGGAATGCCGGAACCACACCCAATATCAAGTATACATGAATTATCTATTTCTGGTAGCATTAGAAATGCTTTGCGTGTATACTTCAAAAAATTGCCTCTTATGGATTCCATATCTATTTCAGTGCATTTGTTCTTATTCACTGTGAAAACTTCCCTGTCTCTCAACAATATTTTTTATAAATTCAATCTGATCATTAACTGCTCTTTCAAACCATTCTCCAAAATAAATGTCAAAATGTCCAATGGGATAACCTTTGACAACAGCTTTATCGCCAAGTATTTCTACTGCTCTTTTATGAGACTTGGAAGAAACAAGCTCATCGTTTTCGCAAATCAAAAACAATACGGGACACTTCACTGTCTCAGCACTTTTTATCGGGTCATCGGCATGAGGCATAAGACTCAGTCTTGCACATGCCTCGTTCTTGAATGTCGTTGAATCTTCCACAAGCTTTTCAATACCTTCAAAGGCTCCTGGAGCAGTAATCATTGCCGTTGTACCGGGCTTACCATATGCCGGAAACATATGTGGAGAAAGTTCGAACCTTGATCGTCCTTTGTCTCTCTGTCCATGCATGAAAAGTTTAAAAAAGAATCCATACCCTTCCCTTTCAATATAAAGCTTGCTGTCTTCCTTGTGGTCCAGTGCAGCACACTG
>NZ_CEZJXU010000200.1:0-4418 GCF_983023055.1 Dethiosulfatibacter sp.
TCCTGCATTCTTGGACTTATGGAGATCATTTCCAGGGAAATGATTACTCCCCTGTGCAACCTTAAGATTGTAATATCAAATTTCGAAGAGGTTGGACATGGAGCAGCATATATTCCGAAAGAGATTGACGAACTTCTTGCTGTTGACATGGGATGCATAGGAGACGATTTGACTTGCACGGAGCATGATGTTTCCATATGTGTAAAAGATTCCAGTGGTCCCTATGATTTCAACATGACAAACAAGCTGATAGCTCTCGCTGAGAAAAATGACATAAACTATGCAGTGGATATTTATCCCTATTACGGTTCAGATGTCTCTGCAGCTCTTCGCTCTGGAAACAATATCAGAGGAGCACTAATTGGTCCAGGAGTCCACGCATCCCACGGAATGGAAAGAACCCACTACGAAGGACTTGAGAATACAATAAAACTTCTTTATGAATATATAACAAACTAATTACTTTTTAAATCACAGGATCCGGACACAAAACCTTGACATATACACAGAGTTCGATTAATTTATTTACAGAAAAAATAAGGAGACATATATGAAAATCACGACAATAATAGAAAACTCAAAGCCACTGGATTCAAATCTTGAATGCGAGCATGGCCTGTCATTCTTTGTGGAGTATGATGGAAAAAAGATAATATTCGACACTGGAAACGATGGTAAAAACTTTCTTGAAAATGCCCATAAACTTGATATAGATATCAAGAATGCCGACTATATGGTTCTCAGCCACGGCCATTCCGATCATACGGGAGGAGTAATTCCCTATGTGGATATCTTCGGCAACGACTTCAAGCTTATAGTTAATCCGTCCCTCTTCTTTCCAAGACATAAATACTATAGAATGAAAAAGGAGAGCATCGGAATACAATTTACCAGGGAAGACCTTGAGAAAAGAAATGTAAATACAATATTATCAGAAGATGTTGAAACCATTTCGGAAAACATCCAGGTAATCAGCGGTTTTTCACTTCATCCACAATACAAAATGGAGGATAACGGTCTTTACTGTGAAGAAGATGGTGTTGAGATAAAAGACTTCATGCCGGGAGAGTCTGTACTTGTAATGAAACATGCAAAGGGACTTGTATTAGTCATAGGATGTTCTCATTCGGGAGTAATTTCCATTATTGAAAAAGTAAGGGAACAATACAACGAAAAAATTCATGCGGTCTTTGGCGGAACTCACCTGGTTCATTCATCCCAAGGATTCATCGACAAAACAGTTGAATACTTCAAGAATTCCGAAATAGAAAAAATCGGAGTATGCCACTGCAATGGGCCTAATGCTGGAAAGACTTTCAAGGAAGAGATTCCAGACAGATACTTCCAGATTACTACAGGCAAGGTTATTGAGATATAGGTTAGCAATAGTAAAACATAGTTAAAAAACAATTTAAAGGTATTAACCAGGTACACTCCGAAAAACAGATGAGTATTCCCTGCTCCATCGATTATGTCTTTCTTGATCCTATAATCAAGTTTACAAAACACCCTGAAACATTGGTGTTTAGCTAACGGTACAACAATTCTTATATTTATAATTGTAATTATTGATACCTATTAGTCACGACCTCACACTCATCTGTTTTTCTCCGTTTTGTAATTTTTATTGTTATAACCTTCGATCACTGTTCCTCTTATTGTATTTCCTCAGCCCAACAATCACCAATACCATGAACACCACCAATGCAGTAACAGGTGCAATGAGTAAATACACCAGATATAAAATCCCATAACCTAGCCGGAAGAGGAAAATTTCTGGTAAGACTAACAATAGAATCAAGTTTCCCTTCCATTTCTTCCTTTTTCTGACACATATTCCCGCCAGGACTGTAGCAGCGATCATGATCCAGGTTTTAGTATTGTGAACCTCCCTTCTGTTTGTTCCGTAAAAAAGCCCTGTAGTATCCACATAGCTGAAGGTCCACTCCTCCTCTGGAAGACCTTCAAGTCTGGCACTGTAATTGATATCCGACACCTTTTCAAGGTCTATGCTGGAATGGACCTCGTATCCTACGTCGGGAAACTCTATCTCAAGATTCACTACAGTATCCCCGTTCCAGAATCTTGCAGGTGTCAAGTAATATAAATGAGTGTAGACATCATTTACAACGTCATCAAAAGAATAATATCCTTCTTCAGCCCCATAGGATATCTTCAATGTCTTCCTTTCACCTTTTTCAATGTCCATTGAGAACTGAATTCCCTCGGCATCCCAATCCTTTTGGCTTGGTCTGCCTCCGCTGAGTCTTTTTTCAAGGACCCTGTCGTCCACAGGATCCACTATCTCCATTGTATAGCTTGCATTCCAGTTTACGGGAATATATCCGGCTTCCTTTATTTCAAATTCAGTGATTTCTACATCGTTCACTGAAACATCGAAGCTTTCTTCATATATCGCCCTGGTATCATAGCTGAAATATGGAGCAATAAACATTATATCAAGATGTGAATCCTCTCTGTCTACATTTTCAATATCATATACAACATCCACCATAGAATACCGGTGGTTCTCGTCAATGCTGAATTTAACCCATTCCTCCAATAGCACTATACCCGTATTATCGTCAAACAGTACCACATTGCTGTCCGGATCCTCATAGGGAGATGCAGCATTTCCGAAAGCCGGGATGGAAAAAAAGCAAATAGCCAACATTATCATTATAATTCTTTTCATAACAACCTCCAAAATTCAAGCCTTCCAGAACAAATATATATCCCACATTCCCATGAAATTTTATACTTTAATCAGAACCAGTGAAGCAATCATGCATAACAACGAGGTCTCGACTAATAGGTACAAACAATCACATTTGGATATATGTAAATTGTTGTACCGGTAGCTAAACACCAGCGATTCAAGGTGTTTTGTGCTTTTGAGATTAAGGTTTTTCGTTCCGACGAAGTAGGGAGCTGTTAGGCATGATTGTTGAACGGTATCATCTACTTCACAACAAGACTAATGTCTTAGCATTTACAATACAAAACAGGCTCCCGATATTACACCAGAAGCCGTTTTGATCACTATTAAATTATGCGTTTTCTCTATTTCTCATTGTTGCAGGATCAAAGGATTCCTGTGGAGCCCTTAAAAAGAACACTGCAGTTGTAAGTGTTATCATTATTGTGCAGAACATGAAGAGCTGATAGTACTCGACCATGTCAAGGGCTATACCTGCTGCAAATACACCTATAGGTGCTATTGCCTGCATACTGAAACTGTATGCCGAAAGAACCCTGGCTCTCAATTCGTTTGGTATCATTAGCTGTATGTTTGTGAATATGCTTGTCCTGAGAAAGGCATTTGATACACCGAACATCACAAGGAATATCATGAAGATACCCATGAGTTTAAACCCCGGACCTCCAAAAGCTTCAAATACCCTTGGGTAGAAGAATATTCCCATTACAAAGAATATCAATGCTTCAGCCGAAAGACCCAAAATAACAATTTTGTTCTTGGCAGATTTTCCTGCAATCATTGAAAGTATAATATTCCCTATTAATATTCCAGCCATTATTGAACCTTGAAGGATTCCAAACTGATTGTTTGTAAAGCCTATGCCCTCTACGAATATATATGGAAGGATTACGGCCAGGCTTGCTATTCCAAAAAAGTTTGCTACTGCTGAAAACATTATGAGGGACATGATTCCCTTTGATTTTTTCAGGAAGGCAAAACCTTCCTTAATGTCTTTTCTGGATTTTGCAACAGTGAGCTTGTCATTTGTAACTTTTTCCGGCTTGTAATCTATGAATGTTTCACTTGCTGCAGACAAAAGGAAGGATACTCCATTTATTATGAATACCGCTTTCAGTCCGAAAATCCCAAAAAGAGCTGCTCCAATTACTGGACCTGCTATATTTGTCATACTGTCTATGCTTCCTACTATGGAATTGCCCTTCAAAAGCTCCTCGTCACCTACAAGCTCCGGAAGCATTGCCGCTGTGGCCGTATCAAAAACAGCCATTACGCTTGACAATAAAATCTGGCAACCAAAAAGCACGGGAAGATAAATCGCTCCTTCCCGAATTGATAAGAAGAGTAAAATTGATATTACTCCACTTAAAAGGTCCGACATTACCATTATTCTTTTTCTATTAAAATAGTCCCCCAGGACGCCGCCAATTGGCATCAAAAACAATTGGGGAAGAAGTTCTACACAGGCAAAAATACCCATTGCAAAACCTGAACCTGTTGTTCTCAAAATATAAAGTGGAATTGCGACGTTTTGAATACCACTTCCAAGAAGAGAAACCAGCCTGCCCAAAGAGTAAAGAGCAAAATTTCTATTAATAAGCTTCTTCATAATTACCCCTATTTCCTTTATCAAGAAAGCAGCTATGCTGCGTTAACCAGGTCACAGCGACATCGTCGCGCTAGATGTGAAACAGATAGT
>NZ_CEZJXU010000201.1:0-4404 GCF_983023055.1 Dethiosulfatibacter sp.
TATTGCAGGTGCAGCTGCATTTATTACAACCTCACCTATAGACTTGGCTCCATATGGACCTGTCGGCTCATAGCTTTTTGCAAAATCAACCATAATTTTTGGAGAATCCTTTCTCGTAGGAATCTTGTAAGTCATGAAGCTATCGTTCATTTCTCTTCCTGCAAAGTCGTGATTTATATCCTCGTAAAGAGCCATTCCTATTCCCTGAAGTATTCCTCCCTGAGTTTGGACCGTACAAAGATTGGTATTTATCACTGTTCCACAGTCAACCACTCCCGCAAATTCCAGTACGTCAACTTTTCCTGTTTCAGTGTCAACCTCAACCAGGGCAAAACCTGACTTATATGGTGGTGCTTCCTTTGAACAGGTGTGGCTTCCAGTAGCCATAACCTGCCTGCAGTTAAGCCTGTATCCAAGATCCTTAAGACTTATACTGTCCTCACCCCAGGCAAATACTCCATTGTCATATTCTATTTCATCGATTTTCGTATGGGAAATTTCCGATACTTCCTTCTTAAGCTTTTCAATAATCGTTTCCGACGCTTCTACTACAGCCCTTCCAGTAACATATGTAGAGCTTGATGCATAGGAACCGTCATCATAGGGTGTAACATCTGTATCCGCTGCATATACGACAATATTTTCAAGAGGAACCTGCAGAGTTTCGGCAGCCATCTGTGATAGTATAGTGTCGCATCCTGTACCCATATCCGTTGCACTTATGAGCAAGGTGAAAAATCCGTCACTGTTGAACTTAAGTGTCGCACTTGCAGAATCTATATTCAGCACTCCTGATGCCTGAATTGAAAGTGCCATTCCAACACCTCTAAATTTCCCGTTTCCCATGTCTTTTCCAGGATAGTTTTCATCCCAATTTATGAGTTCCTTGCCCCTGTCTATTAAAAAGTCAAGCTCACAGCTGTCCTGTCTTATTATGTCGTCTTCGTATACATGGTTTGTTCCAAGAAGAAGGTTTTCACCCTTCTTGATGAGGTTCATCTTTCTCAGTTCTGTAGGGTCCATTCCAATCTCTTTAGCCAGTTCGTTTACTATGGATTCCACAGCAAATAGTCCTTGCGTCTTTCCATAACCTCTAAAAGCTCCTGATGAAGGCAGGTTTGTATAAACAGCAGTGGCATCAAACCTGTAGCCATCTACCTTGTTGTACATTGCCATTGATTTTTCGGCACATGCTTCAATGACGGTGCTTGCATGTTCTCCAAAAGCTCCCGTATCTGATATTGCTTCAAAGTCGAATGCCTTAATCTTTCCGTCCCTGTTGGCTCCAATTTTCACTTTCATTAAGAAGGGATGTCTTCTAGTTGTAGCTAGAAAAACTTCCTTCCTTGAATAATAAATTTTTGCAGCCTTTCCAGTCTTAAGTGTAACAAGTGCAGGAAAAAACTCGGAAGCAGCTGTCTGCTTAAGTCCAAATCCTCCACCAATTCTCGGTTTCTTAACCCTTACCCTGCTTGTAGGAATATTAAGGGAATTGGCTATCATCCTTCTTACATGGAAGGGAACCTGAGTTGCAGACACTACAGTCATCCTGTCGTATTCATCCATATAGGTATAAGTTGTGACAGGCTCCATCATTGCAGGATTGGTTGCCTGAGTTTCATATTCTCTCTCCAGGATTATTTCACTTTCCCTGAAGCCCTTTTCATAGTCTCCAATGTCAAAATGAAGATGTGATGCTATATTCTTTTCCGGCTCAAAGCCTATATCGTAGTTTACTCTGGAATCTTTTTCAAAATGCACTATGGATTTTGATTGGACAGCAGTCTTGTAGTCAAGGACTGGTTCAATTACCCTGTAGTCAACCTTGATCAACCTCATGGCCTTGTCTGCCTGTTCTTCATTCCTTGCAGCAATAACTGCAACCTCGTCTCCTATATATCTTACATAATTGTCAAGTATTTTCCAGTCAAGAGGAGAAGGCTCTGGAAATGTCTGTCCCGCTCTTGTAATCCTCACATCAGGCACATCCTTGTAGGTAAGTATACACTCCACACCTTCAATTTTATCGGCTTTTTCCGTATCTATATTCAATATCTCAGCAAAATGATGCTTGCTTCTAAGTATTTTTACAATAAGGGCATCCCTTGGGGCCAGGTCGTCTGTATAGACTGCAGCTCCCGTTACAAGCTTCTTTCCATCTCTCTTTGGAATAGGCTGGTTCACAATTTTAAGTATCTTAGGCAATTTCTTTTCCAATACCTTCATTACTCCACCTCCAGATATTTCTTGATGCCCTTCATCTGGGCTTCATATCCTGTACATCTGCACAGATTTCCATTTATATAATGCTTGATGTCTTCTTCTGTAGGATTTTCAAGCTCATTCTTCATTGCTATGGTTGTCAATGCAAGGGATGGCGTACAGAATCCGCACTGGTCTGCACCTTCATTTATTATATGCTCTCCAAGCTTTTCAGCTTCTTCAATGACTCCTTCGAGGGTTGTGATGCTTTTTCCTTCAGCTCTGTGGCTGAAGTAAGAACATGACAGTACCGGGATTCCGTCAACTAGTACCGTACAGGCTCCACAGGTGCTTTTATCACATCCCCTTTTCACACTCTTAAAGCCGTTATTCCTTAAAGTTTCGGAAAGATATTCATCTTCCTTTACTTCCACTTTTATTTTTGTTCCATTTACCCTAAGATTAATTATCATTTCCAAGAACCTCCTTGATTCCTCTTTTAAGAAGGACCTTGCTCATGGCACTTCTGTATTGGCCAGATCCAAGAATATTTGTTCCATAAGCCAGTTCTGCTGCTGCATTACAGGCTTTTCCTATTATATATTCATCTATTTTTTCTGCAGCATTTAGAATCTCCATGGCATCTGTTGCAAGTACTGCTCTTCCAGGTCTTCCTCCTATGGCAATCCTGTACTTGCCATGAATACAAGAAACTCCACAATTCAGTATTGCATAGTCTCCTTTGGAATTTCTCATCATCTTAAAGGATGCATTATTTATGTTTTTCTTTATTATAATTTCAACCAGAATATCCTTTTCCAAAAGACCCTTTTCCATATAATCCTCAAGGCTTATCCTTCCACTTTTATAAAACTGAAGGTCTACATCAAGTGCCAGCAATGCAGTTATAAGATCCGAAAATCCATATCTTGGATATACTGTACCGCCTATGGTTGCTATATTTCTAAGCTGAACGCCTACAATATTTTCAAGAGCCGCAGCGAAATAATTGTCAAACCAGCTGTTTAAAGCACTGTCCGTTTCCAACTGCCTGAGAGTAGTCATTGCTCCAACTGTGAAAGCATCCTCAGTTTCCTTTATTCTATTCAAGTTCAAATCGAAAAGGTCTACAGCCTCTCCTATGTATAGGTCTGTGGAAAGTCTTAGAAAAGCTCCGCCAGCAATTAGCTTTGCTTTATTCTTATTGCTGTAGATTTCCCAGGCTTCCTCCATTGTCTTTGGTTTGATTAAATTTCTTATTCTGATCATATTTTGCTCCTAAATTCACACTATATTATGATTATTTACCCAACTATGTAGTATATCACAACATAATGTATTTTTAAACAATAATGTATACATTCTGAAGCGCTCAATAATAAAGCTGTGTTATAATATTTCAAGACTTTTTTTACATTCTAAAAACAATAAAATTCAGGAGCATTCACTATGAAAGACAATAATGATTTAAAATCATACGGCTGGCTGTTATCCAAATTCTATACTTTAATGGTGATATTTTCAGACAATAAATATATTATAGATGAGTTCAAAAAAAGAATAGATAAATCAAAGAAAATCCTTGAATTGGGCAGCGGACCAGGTAATGACTACGGTGTACTTGTGCAGGATTATGATATTACTGGAAGTGATTATTCAGAAACTTTTTTAAAGATACTTAGAAAAAAATTCAATAATGACAGATTCCTGAAAATCAATGCCTTGACCATGGAAACAGAAAAAAAATATGACGTTATATATTCAAACAAGGTTCTTCAACATCTCACTACAGAAAACCTCGCCGCCTCATTTAAAAAACAATACGAGGTATTGAATGAAGGCGGAATTCTTTTTCATGCCATGTGGAAAGGAACTAGTTCGAAGGAAAAAGAAAAATCGATGCCTGATATCCGCTACGAGAGGGATGACATCAAAAAAATTATGGGTAAATTTATAATCAAGGATTTCATAGTATACAAGGAATTAAAGGAAAATGATTCCTTCATAGTTGTTATGGAAAAGAATTCTAACCCTGAAGACCTCGTATGATTTTCCTTCTAAATATGAGATAAAAGGCTGTCGAAGTTAATAATATGAGCCCGCAATAATATATCACCTGGCTCCATTCTATGTTTTTTGTCAGTATAGCCTCCAGAACCTTGTAATCCCAATAAAAGGGAGACCAGTACAGAAATACCTGCC
>NZ_CEZJXU010000202.1:0-4394 GCF_983023055.1 Dethiosulfatibacter sp.
TTTTCAACTTTAAAGCCTGTTGCTTCGCCAAGCTGAATCATCTGCTCACAGAAATCCTCCCTTAACGATTCTATTGAGCTTCTAACGGCACATTTTATTCTTAATACATCATCCTCAACCTTGACTACTCCCGGATTGTTGGACTGGATTACAAGATCTATATCCCTGTTAATCTTTAAGGGTCCATATGGAATAAGATTTATTAGCTTAAGATATCTATCAAAAAATTCATCAGAGAACACTTCACCGATTTCTTCAATCAGTTCCTGAATTTCAATACTGATTCCAACGTCTGAAAAAGCATACTCATTCTTAAAGGTTTTTTCCAAATTTTCAACAATTGACTTAACTTTCCCTAAATCATCTGCAGTTACTACAGCAAAGGCTTCACGAGGAATTGCGTTGTCTGCAGATCCACCTTGAACATTTTCAAGATCTGTAATATTTTTAAGCTTGTACAATAATCTGCCCATAAGTTTGCTGGCATTAGCCCTGTCAAGGTGGATTTCGACACCAGAATGTCCACCCATTAGACCTTTAATGCTTATCCTGTATTTTTTTGAATACTTGCTTTCTTTTTTTTCTATTTCAGATACGAAATTTATTCTTCCGCCACCGGCACATCCTGACGTAAATATTCCCTCTCCTTCACTGTCAAGATTAAGAAGAATTCTACCTTCGATTACAGATGGATCAATATTCATTGCTCCAGTCATTCCAGTTTCCTCATCTGATGTAATAAGAACTTCAATTGGAGGATGTGGAATATCGTTAGATTCCAATATAGTCAGATTCATTGCTACAGCTATGCCGTTGTCTGCGCCTAATGTGGTTCCTTCAGCATGAATATAGTCGTCTTTTATAACAAGTTTTATTGGATCCTTGTCAAAATCATGAACAGTGTCTTCATTCTTTTCACATACCATGTCCATATGCCCTTGCAAGACTACCTTTGGAGCATTTTCATACCCTTTTGTACCATCCTTGTATATTACAACATTGTGATATTGATCCTGATACACCTTAAGATTTTTGGATTTAGCCCAGTTCACCAAATAATCACTAACCTGCTTTTCCTTCCCGGAACATCTAGGGATTTTAGAAATTTCCTCAAAATAATATAAAACTCTTTCTGGCTTGCAGCCTTCCCATAATCTACTCATATTCTTCTCCTATTCAATTCGTCCTACTCTGCTAAATGGGAAAAACCTAAACATTGCTACTCCCATAATATCGTCTTCTGAAATATATGGATTATCCCAGGCTCTAGCATCAAGTGAATTAGGCCTGTTGTCTCCCATAAAAAAGTATGATTTTTCAGTTACATTAAAAACCTGCGGATTTTGACTGGTATTTTTTGCATATGGCTCATCAATCTCTTCTCCATTTACATGGACTATGCCATCTTCATCAATAAAGACCTCATCTCCAGGAAGTCCCATAAGTCTTTTAACAAGAACCTTTTCAAGTTCATCTGAATAAAAAACTATAATGTCTCCTCTATCAAACTTTTCTTCGTTGTATATTTTGGTGACATAGAGCTTGTCTCCAGGCATAATTGTTGTTTCCATGGAACCTGTCGGAACTGTAACAAGAATAAAAATAAATTTATTCAAAAATACTACTATCAACAGAGCTACAATTATAGGAATTATCCATTCCTTTATGAAATAATTTAGTGACTTCATATAACAACTCCTCGCGTAAAATCATAAACAATTATACCATATATATTTATTCACTATACACTATAATTTTCATTATTATAAAAATTTAATAATCATTTAATATTTATATGATTATTAATTCCTTGGTGGCGAAATTTATAGAATTACCCTTTCCTTCTTCAATAATAACAAGGTCTTCTATCCTTACACCAAATTCACTCTTAATGTATATTCCAGGTTCTATACTAAAAGCCATTCCGTCTCTAAGTTCAAGGTCATTGTAACCTACTATATATGGTCCTTCATGAACGGAATATCCAATTCCATGCCCAAGTCTTGTAGTGAAATATTGACCATAACCCTTTTCTTCAATTACATCTCTTGCAGTGCTGTCTACTTTCCTTGCTTCAATACCTGCTTCAACACTTGCTATGCCTTTCATTTGTGCTTCAAGGACAAGATTATATACCGCTATTTCCTTTTCAGTTGCTCCACCAACGAAAACTGTTCTCGTCATGTCTGAATATACGTCATTGTATTTTCCTCCAATATCCATTAGAACGATATCCTTGTTTTGAACTTTCCTGTCTCCACTTTCATGGTGAGGCAATGCGGAATTTGGTCCAGTTGCAACTATTGCGAATTCCATAACCATACTGTTTTTAGCAAACAAACTATCCACTCTTTCTACAATGTCAAGCTCTGTCATACCTGGTTTGATTTCCTTAATTATACTTTCCATAACCATGTCCGTTCTTCTTGATGCTTCCTTGAGGTTTTCGATATCCTTGTTGTTTTTAATGATTCTCATTTCCTCCAGAAATCCCTTCCCATTTACAAATTCCACATCAATGTTTTTAATTATCTCGAGTATATTAAATGCTCTGGCTGTCGAGTTTAATCCTATTTTTTTTCCCTTGAGTCCTTTGTCCGTCAGAACCTTTTTCAAATCACCTATGAATCCATCGTTGTCGAACCATGAATATATTTTTTCTTCAGGAACGTGCTCCATAGCATCATCCCTCGTTAGAAGATTGCAGAAATAAAACCAGTCGCCGTCGTTTTTAATAAAAAGCCCTTGGAATCTTTCGCAAAGCATGGGACTGAATCCCGCCAGAAAAAGAAGCTCTTCTGAAGGAACCACCAGCATTGCATCAAGATTGTTTTCTTTTAATATTGAAACCAGCTTTGCTACATATTTATCATTCATATTAACCTCCCGCTAATAAATGGTGTATTTTAACATCATCATTTTCATTTAAAAAAACATTTGAATATTCTTTTTTTTGAATAAGTTGCCCGTTAACCTTAATTACCAGTCTGGGATATGTAAATCTCATAACATCAATAACATCTTGTATAGTCATGTTTTCCACATAGTGTTCAAATTGCCTGTTGTTTAAAAGCATGTTTCACCTCCTAAAAAAATGAGTAGAGATAATACCTCTACTCATTTTAATGTTCTTTCATGGATTTATCAATAGAAAATCAGAATATTTTTTATATATGCTTCTCTACCACTTCCATAAGTTCCGGAAGGTCCATGCCTATGGATTTAAGCTTTTCAGGAGTAGGTACTCCATTGTCTGTCCATCCACGTCTTTTGTAGACTGCATCCGTCAGCTTCTCATACTGGTCTTCCCTGTATTTTCTCACGACTGCTATCTTTTCTTCTACTGTCTTTCCCGTTGGGTCATATCCTATATCTTCTTTTAACTGCTTGTCATATCTTTCTGCTCTTGATTCATATTCCTCAGGTGTAACAGGTCCCATTGTCCTATAAGGTGTCTTATCGTTTATTCTAAGTCCTTTTCCCATTCTTATATTAAATATCCTCTGGAAGTTGTATGTCCTTTCAGACATTGCTACCATGTCTTCAGATGTTATTCTTTTTCCTGTTATTCCATAGTAAAGGTTTAGATAATTTTGTACATGCTCAGGTATCTTTGCAGGCTCATCAGTTTCAGAGTTGTTTGCAGGTGCTATATCGTTCCACGGCAACTTGCATAGTCCTAAAAGTCCAAACCATGTCCTGAACATTGGGAAGTAGTGCAGTGCTTCAGCTTTGTCTTCAAATGTAGGTATCTGGTTGTTTACCATGTCTATGAATATTAGCCATGCTTCGTCATGTTGAGGTCCTTTGTTTGTCAGTCCATATCCTCCCTGCTGTGCGAGGGATTCCTTTGAAAGGTATTCCGAATATTCAAGTCCTTTCTGCTCTGCTCCTATGTCAAAGAGAAAATCAGGATCTGCTCCGTATTCTTCGGCAAAGAGTTTTTTCATTCTATGGACTCCCTGTCCTGCTATTAGTCCAAATCCTTCTCCTCTTGCCAACTGGTGCATCATTTCTAGACTTGCTTCTGCATTTCCGAATTTTAGCTCAAGTCCTCCGGTGATTTCTGAGTTGATTATTCCTTTTTCATAACATTCCATTATGAAGGCTGTAAGGGTTCCATAGGATATTGTATCTATTCCATATGTGTCACAGTAGAAATTCAACTCAAGTATTACATGTGGGTCGAATATTCCACAGTTTGATCCAAGTCCTGCTGCATTTTCATATTCAGGTCCGTCAACTACTACCTTGTCTCCCTTGTATGGTCCTGTCTTTAGTTCGAAGTTGTCTGCTGCCTTTGCGCATGCCACTGAACATCCGTACCAGCATCCATCTACCATTCCCTGGGTGCAGTAATCTTTTATGAATACCTTTGATGATATGTATTTTGT
>NZ_CEZJXU010000203.1:0-4389 GCF_983023055.1 Dethiosulfatibacter sp.
CACATATACTCAATGGTTTCAGATTTTCCATAAGCCTTCTCATACCATCCATAAAGCGTATCATTGTCATGGGTTCCCGTATAAAATACCGTGTTTGAATCAATACTATCAAGGAAGTTTTCATTTTCAAAATCATCCATATTTTCAAACTGTAATATCCTCATACCAGGATATCCCAGCTTGTTTTTCAACTCACATACCTCTTCAGTTATATGGCCAAGGTCCTCTGCAATCACTGGTATTTCACCCAAATACTTCTTAAGACTTAAAAAGAAACCATAACCTGGTCCCTTGGACCATTTACCGTTAACTGCATTAATATCTCCAAAGGGAACCTCCCAGTATGCTTCAAATCCTCTGAAATGATCCAGTCGAATAATATCATGTTTTTCCAGTGAATTTTCAATCCTCTTTATCCACCATAGAAAATCATGAGTTGCCATTTCATCCCATCTGTATACAGGGTTTTCCCACAGCTGCCCCGTTTCACTGAAATCATCAGGAGGAACACCCGCTACAGTCAAGGGATTACCCTTGGAATCAATGTTGAAAAGCTCTTGGTGCGACCAGACATCTGCACTTTCAAGAGAGGTGTAAATAGGTACATCACCAATAATCCTTATTCCCCTGTCGTTGGCATATTTTCTAAGTTCCTTCCACTGTCTGTGGAATATATACTGAAGAAACTTCTCACAATATATTTCTTCGCTTAGTTTTTCTTTATATTCATTCAAGATTTTTTCATCTCTATTAGCCAGTTCCTTGTTCCACCTGGTCCAGTCTCTTGACTTGAAAAGTTTTGACAAAGAAATGTAAAGGGCAAAATTGTCAATCCAGTACTTACTGCAAGAAACAAAGGATTCATAGTCTGATTTTATATCTTTTACTTTCGTGTCCATTAAGGACTTAAAATTTAAAAACGCCTTTTTAAACAGTATTTCCTTTAACTTCCTAACCTTTAAAAAGTCGACTCTTCCATCTGAAAAATCAGGCAGATCCATTAAATCTTCTTTATTTAAATATCCATCTTCAACCATAATATCAAAACTTATTAACATTGTGTTGCCTGCAAAAACACAAGGTGACTTATAAGGGGAATTGTACTCGTCCACAGGATTTAAAGGAAGCACCTGCCAAAGACTCTGTTTCGAATCCGCCAGAAAATCTATAAATTCACGAGCTTCTATACCCATATCACCTATGCCATATTTTGAGGGCAAAGATGAAATATGAAACAAAATGCCGCTTTTTCTTGGAAATTTCATATGAACACCCTCTTCTAAATTCTATTCAAAATAGTGATTTATAAATGATATCAACTGTAGTTTATTAATCATATTTGAATAATTTATTATAACATATTTAAACATATTATAATTCACTGATACGCCATACATATTCAAACATACGTTCTAAGCTTAATTGATATTATACCTCAATCCATGGTTTTGTCAAATAAAAAACGTGAAAAAACGAGCCATAAGCTCGTCATTTTTCTTGGTGCGGACGGGGGGATTTGAACCCCCACACCTATACAGGCACTAGCCCCTCAAGCTAGCGTGTCTGCCGTTCCACCACATCCGCATATTTAATTAATACATCTTTTATTTAAGTTGCTTGATTATTATAATAGAAATAAAAGGGTTTGTAAAGTATAAATTCACAATTTATCTAAATAAATATTACAAATCCTTTTTGCTTAAAACTGAAAGTAAATAAAGGTGCTCTGCTCAGTCTTGGCGATGACTATAAGTACTACTACCACTGCCGCATACCCTAGTGCTCTCACTGGTATCGGTAATTGTTCCTGAATTTTTACCGACAGTTTTTTCTCGTTTTTTCTAATATAGTATTCCAATACATGTATGAAATATAATCCTGCAGAAATCATGATATATTTAACTTGGAATGGTGTTACTGTGAGGCTGCTTATGTCGAACATCTTCTTTATTATAAAAATCGCCTGGGAGAATGTCTTTGCCCGAAAGAACACCCATCCTATGCTTGTAAGATTGAAAAAAACAAATATGCAAACTACATTATACCAATTCTTATCCATCACCTTGTTTCTAAAATTCGAAAAATACCTCTGGTAAATATTGTGTATTATGACCAATAATCCATGATATGCTCCCCAAATCAAAAAGGTCCAGTCAGCACCGTGCCACATTCCCGATATGGTCATTGCAGCCATTAAAAACACACTCTGCATGGCAAAGCCTCTTCTATTTCCTCCAATAGGAATATATATATAGTCTCTTATCCATGAAGAAAGAGTTATATGCCATCTTTTCCAGAATTCCTTAGGGTTTTTACTTATATATGGAGATTTGAAGTTAATGTCAAGATCCAAGTCAAAGAGGTGTCCCACACCTACTGCTATTTCACTATATGCAGAAAAATCAAAATATATCTGAAAGGCAAAGAGCCATGCTGCAATCCATCCATCCAAAATCGTGAAGTTCATATAGCTGTCGAAAAACCTATTGGCATAGATTGCCAGATAATCTGCAAATAATATCTTTTTAGATAGCCCCATCATTATATAGTAGAGTCCATATTTGAATCTTGATTCTTTCCAACTGCAGTTTTTCAAATCATTTATCTGTGGAAGAAACTGGTAACCCCTCATTATTGGACCTGCTATAAGCTGTCCGAAGAATGATATAAACACCCAAAATCTAAGAAAAGACCTTTCTGGTTCTATTTCCCCTCTCTTTACATCAGTTATATATGCTATGATTTGAAATGTGTAGAAGGATATACCTACAGGCAGAATTATCCTTGAAATGAACTCGTCTTGATTTTGGAATCCTATATTAAAGAAACTGCTCAAGTTTGTCAACATAAACCCTGAGTACTTGAAAAACAGAAGATTCAATGCATTCACTCCAAGACCCAAATAATAATATATGTTGTTTTTACTCTCGTAAAGTCTGATTGCAAAAAAATATGATATGAATGTCACTGCACCAAAAAGTGTCAGGTAATTCAACCCTGATGCACCATAAAACATCAAATTGGCACAGGCAAGAGCGTATACTCTTGATTTAGGTAATATATAGTAAATAAGCACTGTAATGCTCAAAAGCATGATAAATTCAAATGAATGAAACAGCATGTTTTCCTCCTAGTCAAACCATCTGGAAGTATTTTCTATTAATACTTCCGCAAGTTGTTTATATCCTTCAGGTATAAGATGGATATGGTCCGAATATTGACCGTTCTCTATTCTCCCTGTCATATCAAGATATTCAGCCTTACTTGAATCAAAATATTCCTTTACCAGATCAAGATTATCATCATATCCCGGGGTTTTCCTTACCTTGTCAAGAAGTATCCTATTTGCAGGATGCATATAGAATACTGTGTTTTTACCTTCCTGAAATTTCATGATTTTCTCCAGAAAAAATATCTGATAGTTTTTTTCCGTCATATCAAATTTCTTATCACTGAAAATCCTGTACATGGTTGGTTCATTAAGCATCCCCACAAGAAATTCCTTTTCCTCCCAGGATTTTCCTTCGTTGGAAATACTGTCATTTACGCCCTTAAGTTTGCCTAAAAAACCAGCCTTTATGATATCCTTATAGTTCATTACAGACAACCTTTCAAAAATAAACGTTTTTAATTCATCGACAATCCTTGTTTCGATATCAATTTTTATCTTATCGTTCATAACTTCCAAGTTAAGACAATGGTTGTATGCTTCAATATCTTTTTCCTTAAGAATATCTGTAAACCAGAAAACTGGTGCCGGATAAGGATTTCTTCCTACAAAACCCTGATATATAAGGTTTATTACAACATTATCCCTTGAAATATTATAGTCATCCATCATAAGCAGAATTGTATAAATATCTCCAATCTGGTTTGATGGTACTGACAGATTAAATACACCAATATTCTTGTCATATTCTTGAAGTATTTTTTCCATGTAAAAACTAATGGATTGATCCGGTGTTCCAGGAGTACTGTACATTACGGAATCTCCCACAAGAACAATATAATCATCCATCTTTTCTTCCTTTATTATCCTGCCTATCTGTTCAAGGGCTATCTTTATATTTTCATGTTTATTTTTTATAAGATCATACTCGATCCTGTAATTATATATTATTGATGAATCAACCAAACCTGGCAAAAACACCTGGATTAATATCATATATACTATAAAATACAGTATCACTTTTTTATATGGCTTCATAAGTCTCCTTGTTCCATACAATCATTCATATATTCTTATTTTTAAAATATAAAAGAATTATATGCCTGAGCGGATAGTGTCCACCTTGAAAATTAAGTTTATAAACTTAATTTCAAAACTTCAGTTAATTTAGTAAATACCTGCTTTTTTAACCGAAATAAAAAACATGATTTACACCATGC
>NZ_CEZJXU010000204.1:0-4366 GCF_983023055.1 Dethiosulfatibacter sp.
CCTCAGGACATAATTTTCAAAGGTATTAGCATGAGCTTTATTCCAGAAGACAGACTCGGTATGGGGTTGGTTGCGTCAATGGACATGGTTGACAATTTCATGCTGAAGGAACAGCACAATCAGAATAAGATAATACTTGACAGAAAATCCGTAGCTCAAAAATGTAGGGATATGATAAAGTCTCTGGATATTGTAACACCGGGAATAAGCCATCCTGTCAAGCAGCTTTCAGGTGGAAATATTCAGAAAGTTCTTATAGGAAGGGAAATTGAAACAAATCCCCATGTGCTAATAACGGCATATGCTGTAAGGGGACTGGATATTGGAGCTTCACACACAATCTACGATCTTGTTAATGAACAGAAGAAAAAGAAAGTGGCAATATTGTTTATTGGTGAAGATTTGGACGTTCTTTTAAGGCTTTGCGACAGAATTATGGTTCTTTGTAACGGTGAAATAACGGGAATAGTAAAGGCTTCCGAAGTTACAAAGGAAGACCTTGGACTTATGATGGCCGGACAGAAAAGAAATGAGGAGGTTGTATTATGCGAATGATAAAAAGAGCGGGTATAACTCCTAAACAGTCCGCGTTGATTAAAGTATATGCAGTGTTGTCAGCATTGATTGTTTCTGCATTTTTTATATTTTTACTTGGGCACAATCCTGTTGATGTTTATGTATCCATGGCAAAGGGAGCCTTTGGATCGGCATACAGAATCAAGGATACAATTACCATATCAATACCTTTGATAGTTACTTCTATGGGAATTATGATAGCCTTCAAGATGAAGTTCTGGAATATTGGTGCAGAGGGTCAGATTTTGACAGGAGCACTCTTTGCCAGTTACGTAGCACTTAATTTTTCCACACTTCCCAAACCACTGCTTCTATTTTTGATGATGGTAGCAGGATTTGTAGGTGGCGGGTTGTGGGCAATGATACCTGCTATATTGAAGGTAAAATTCGATACAAATGAAACAATTGTTACCCTAATGATGAATTATATAGCTCTTCAGTGGATAACCTATCTCCAGTACGGTCCCTGGAAGGACCCCAATTCAATGGGATTCCCTAAGATTGCAAATTTTGCGGACAATGCAATAATGCCTAAAATATTCGGTGTTCATGTTGGCTGGATATTTGTTCTATTACTTGTTGCCTTTATGACATTTGTTATGAAGAGTACAAAGCAAGGATATCAAATAGCAGTTGTAGGCGAGAGCAAGGATACTGCTAGATACTCGGGAATAAATGTAAGCAAGGTTATCGTGATTTCGATAATTGTAAGTGGAGGTATTTGTGGAATTGCAGGAATGATGCAGGCTTCTGCAGTGAACCAGACTCTTAATACTCAGTTGTCTGCAGGATATGGTTATACGGCAATAATTACGGCATGGCTTTCAGGACTTAATCCTATACTTATAGTGCCAGTGTCCGTACTTTTTGCGGCTATGACCAAGGGAGGAAGTTTCATTCAGACTGCTTTCCAGATTCCGCAGTCTGCTGCAGAGATAATACAAAGCTTGATTCTTTTCTTTGTAATAGGAAGTGAGTTTTTTATTCAGTACAAGCTTGTATTCAATAATAGAAAACACAATAAGGAGGATGCTGCATGAGTTATGGATTTTTAACAGCGATGATAATTGCAGGAACGCCTTTGTTGTTTGCAACACTTGGTGAACTTATAACCGAGAAGGCAGGAAACCTGAACCTTGGTGTTGAAGGAATGATGCTTATAGGAGCAGTGGCAGGATTTGGAGCCGGTATGGCTACCTCAAGTCCTTTAATGGCAATCCTGGGAGCTGGAGTTGCAGGTGCAATGGCTGCCTTTGTATATGGATTCCTTACAATATCATTAAGAGCCAACCAGGTTGTATCGGGGCTTTCTCTTACAATTTTCGGTACAGGTCTTTCAAGTTATCTTGGAACAAACTACATAGGACAGAGGATGCCTGCTGAGATAATAAGTGCATTTGAACCTTTAAGCATTCCTCTCTTATCGAAAATTCCTGTAATAGGACAGGTGCTTTTTAGTCAAGATATTTATGTATATTTTGGACTTTTTTGTGCGGTTCTTACAGGTGTTTACCTCTATAAGACAAGATTTGGTCTTAATCTGAGGGCTGTAGGAGAAAATCCTTCATCGGCAGATGCTGCAGGATTAAATGTAACTCTTTACAAATATATCCATATCCTAATTGGAGGAGCATTTGCTGGAATTGGAGGAGCATATCTTTCTGTAGTTGATGTACCTACCTGGCAGGATAATATAACTGCAGGAAGAGGCTGGATTGCAATAGCACTTGTGATATTTGCAAGATGGAATCCTTTTAAGGCCATATTTGGTGCAGTTCTATTCGGAGGTCTAAGTATAATAGGTTTCAGACTTCAGCATCTGAACATATCCCAGAGCCTTTTGAACATGCTTCCATATCTTGTTACAATAATAGTGCTTACTGCAAGCTCAGCTAAGAAATCGAAGCTGAATGCCCCTCCAAAGGGTCTAAGTCTTCCATATTTCAGAGAAGAAAGATAAATAACAATAATTTTGCCTTCACAATTCCACGTGGAGGTTTTATTTTGTGCAAATTTAAAGTATAATAATAATAAGATTTAAAAGTCAAAAGTAAGTTTCGTAATTTTTCATACAATATTTAGTATCCAGTTGAACCATCCAGATACTAAATATTGCATTCAAAAACTCAGCTATGTACTTTTGACGCTTAAATCATATATAACAAATATAATATTCAATACGGGAGAACTTATGCAAAAACTAAATGATTTAAGACTGGCGGTTTTAATAGATGCTGATAATGTTCCGTCAAAGAAGATTTCGGAAATGATGGAAGAAATAGCAATTTATGGCGTGCCTACTTTCAAGAGGATATATGGGGACTGGACTAGTCCAAATCTTTCGGGATGGAAGAAGGTCCTTCTTAAGAATGCCATAACACCAATACAGCAATACAGTTATACCACAGGGAAAAACTCAAGTGATTCAGCTCTCATTATAGATGCAATGGATATACTTTATTCAAATAAGGTTGACGGATTTTGTATAGTCTCAAGCGATAGTGACTTCACAAGGCTGGCTATAAGACTTAGAGAGGCAGGAATGAAGGTGATAGGAATCGGTGAGAAAAAAACGCCTGAGCCTTTTATTATTGCCTGTGACAAGTTCATATATATCGAAGTACTTCAAAAGGATGAACAGCCAGATGAACAGGTGGAAGTGCCTGTTTCGACAGGAGAGGTTGAAAAGCCCGTTGCTAAAACGAGGAAAAAATCGGCAAAGAACAACAGAATACCTGAAAATATAGTGAAGCTTGTGAAAAATACCACTGAGATAGTTGCAGATGATGATGGATGGGCTTTTTTGGGAGATGTAGGAAACATGCTTCTCAAGAAAAGACCTGATTTCGACCCAAGGAACTATGGCTACCAGAAACTTTCCCATCTCATAAAAAGTATTAGAACAATTGAGGTTGACCAGAGGGAAAGCGGAAACAAGTATGTTAAGCATATATTCATCAGAAATATAGGATAAGTCGTAAATACGTTATGGAGAACATGTTGAAAAAGCGTATAAAGAATTTATTGAAAATAATATCAGTAGCGACTGTTGTTTTACTGGTGCTGATCCTGATTTCATATTACAGTGTTGAATTTAGGACAAGAAACAGGGTTTTTGACAATGTGGATGACTTACCTACTAATATGGTAGGGCTTGTTCTTGGAACAACCAAATATGTATATGGAAGCACTCTTAATCCCTACTACCTAAACAGGATAGATGCAGCAGCCCAGCTATTCAAAGCAGGAAAGGTTGAATATCTTTTAGTAAGCGGAGATAACGGACAGGTCGAATATAACGAACCTGTAAAGATGAAGAAGGACCTTGTAGAAAAGGGAATACCCGAAGATAGGATATTTCTTGACTATGCAGGTTTCAGAACTCTTGATTCTATAGTAAGAAGCAGGGATATATTCGGACAGGAAAAGATAACTGTCATATCACAGGAATTTCACAATGAAAGGGCCGTATTTATAGCCCTTAGCAAGGATATTGATGCAGTAGGGTACAATGCAAAAGATGTAAGCTATAGAACCGGATTTAAGACAAATGTGAGAGAAATTTTCGCTAGGGTCAAGATGATGTTTGATCTAGCGGTTGGAGTACAGCCGAAATTTCTTGGTGAGAAAATAACAATAGAATAAATATTTGATACAGGAGACAAAATGAAGATAGGGATATTTGATTCAGGAGTCGGAGGGCTTACGGTATTAAGTACAGCCATGAAGATAATTCCTGATGCAGAATATATATATTATGCGGACCTTGACAATGTGCCTTACGGTACAA
>NZ_CEZJXU010000205.1:0-4363 GCF_983023055.1 Dethiosulfatibacter sp.
TCAAGTTGTAAATACTGTCCAATTTATATCCCCTGATCCCACTTGAGTTTGACCTAGACAACTCTTTTTAGCTTTTCATTTCTTCAAAGCTCATCTCATTATCTATATTTATTTCCTTATAATCATTTTCGGATACTCTTTCCAACCATTTCAATACACTTTTTATATAGATATCAATTGCTTCATTACGACCCAGGTTGCCTTCCAAGGAATCATCAAGCAATGAATAATCTGTTATTTCAATCAAATTGTTTGTTCTAATATAAGTTGAGGTTAGAGTTTCCACTGTTTCATCATTACAGCCCAATGAATATATAGAGTATTGAACCATTGGCAAGTGATTTGAACGACCACTACCAAAGTCATGTGTGTACCTCGCCCGTATATGGTCCATAATAGAATGAATAAGAAAAAAGTACTTGCAACGGAATAACATCATTATTCCCGCATGCAAGTACCTTATTTCATTTAAAATTCAAAATCATACGAGTTGTTATGCTGCGTCAAACAAGATCGAAACGGTCTGCATTCATGACCTTGTTCCATGCTGTGATGAAATCACCTACAAATTTATCCTGTGAATCGCTGCATGCATAAACTTCAGCGATGGCACGAAGTTGCGAGTTGGAACCGAATATAAGGTCAACACGAGTAGCTGTCCACTTGAATTCACCTGTCTTACGGTCATGACCCTCAAAAACATCTCCGTCTTGGGTAGTTGCTTCCCAAGCTGTACCCATATCCAGAAGATTAACAAAAAAATCATTTGTTAGAGTCTCTAGTCTATTGGTGAATACACCATACTGTCTTTGTCCAAAGTTTGCATTCAATACACGCAAACCACCAACAAGAACCGTCATCTCAGGTGCAGTCAATGTGAGAAGCTGTGCACGGTCAACCAACAATTCCTCTGATGATACTGCGAATTTAGCTTTGACATAGTTTCGGAATCCGTCTGCATTAGGTTCAAGCACTGCAATAGAATAAACTGCAGTTTGTTCCTGGGATGCATCCGTACGTCCAGGTGTAAATGGAACATTTACATCAATACCACCGTTTTTAGCAGCTTGTTCAATACCTGCACATCCTCCAAGTACAATCAAATCAGCCATGGAAACTTTCTTCTTGTCTGACTGAGAATTGTTAAACTCATTATATATTACTTCAAGTGTTTGCAACACAGTATTCAAATGGGCCGGTTGATTAACTTCCCAATCTTTCTGTGGTTCAAGACGTATTCGAGCTCCATTGGCTCCACCACGCTTGTCTGAACCCCTAAAAGTGGACGCAGACGCCCAGGCTGTTGACACCAATTGCGATACTGTTAAACCGGAAGCAATAATCAAGCCCTTGAGCTGCTCTATATCATGTTCATCAATAAGTTCACCATCAAATGCAGGAACAGGATCTTGCCAAATTAATTCATCTACTGGAACCTCTGCACCCAAATAACGGGAACGAGGACCCATATCACGGTGTGTCAATTTGAACCAGGCTTTTGCAAAAGCTTCCTCAAACTCTTCAGGATGTTCATGATAACGCTTAGAAATCGGGCCATATATTGGATCCATCCTAAGAGCAAGGTCAGCTGTAGTCATTATAGGTGCGTGTCGTTTTGACGAATCTTCTGCATCAGGAACGGTATCTGCTGCTGCAGGATCAGTAGGAATCCACTGCCAAGCTCCAGCAGGGCTTTTAACAAGATCCCAATCATAGTCATAAAGAGTGTCAAGATAACTATTATCCCATTTAATAGGAGTAGGATTCCAGGCACCTTCAATACCACTGGAAATAGTATCTCGTCCCTTACCGCTTCCATATCTGCTCTTCCATCCTAGTCCCTGATCTTCAATTCCTGCAGCCTCGGGTTCAGGGCCTACATGGTCTGCAGTACTGGCACCATGGCATTTACCAAATGTATGTCCACCTGCGATTAGCGCAACAGTTTCCTCATCATCCATCGACATACGTGCAAAGGTTTCTCGAATATCGCGACCTGATGCAATGGCAGAGGGTTCACCATTTGGTCCTTCAGGATTCACATAGATAAGACCCATCTGTACTGCCGCAAGAGGATTTTCCAGTTCACGGTCTCCAGAGTAACGATTGTCTCCAAGCCACTCGCTTTCTTCTCCCCAGTAGGTATCTTCTTCAGGCTCCCAGATGTCCTCCCTGCCTCCGCAGAAACCATAGGTCTTGAATCCCATAGATTCAAGAGCACAGTTACCGGCCAATATCATAAGGTCAGCCCAGGAAATCTTTTTGCCATATTTTTGTTTGATTGGCCAAAGCAAACGTCTAGCCTTGTCCAGATTTACATTGTCCGGCCAGCTGTTAAGGGGAGCAAATCGTTGGTTTCCTGTCCCTGCTCCTCCACGACCATCACTGGTACGGTAGGTACCTGCACTATGCCAAGCCATACGTATGAAAAATGGTCCATAATGACCGTAATCAGCCGGCCACCAGTCTTGAGAGTCAGTCATCAGCTCAAAGAGGTCCTTCTTAATAGCCTCTAAATCTAGCTTCTTAAATTCTTCAGCATAGTTGAATTCTTCATCCATAGGACTGCTCTTCTTAGAATTTTGATGAAGAATTTTCAGATTCAACTGGTTCGGCCACCAGTCTTTGTTCGTAGTACCCTTGCTGGCAGTAGTTGCTTTTGTATGACCAGTTACGGGACACTTTCCTTTTTCATGCATAATTATTCCTCCTATCATTTTTTAACTCTACCACAGTATTACCATGAGTATTAATCCTTTGAAGCTATTCCATCAACTAGTACTTCTCGATTAAGACAGTTTTATTATGAAATGCCAGACCTGAAAGGATTGGCGAAGAAACTTTTAGTATACTATATTATACCATATTTTTTAATAAGAGCGAATTGACTAGAAAAGTTAGGTAATTATATTTTTATTGCTTCCGATGATGATTCCTTTGATTCGCCACTGCCGAATACCACTCCCAAACTCAGTATAATGGCTGTATGGGTGGATTTGGTATACTTCTGAGCCAGCATCTGCAGGAAGTAAGCTATGCCGGTACAGAATATGACCTGCAAAAAAACGAACTGAACAACGTGAGTGCATCTCCATATTCTATGGAAAAACCACCTTTCAATGTCAGGAATCCTATCCCAATAAAACATGCAAATGCACCCAAAAATGATTTATTATCAGGTCTTTTCTGGTAATGACTCCAACGAAACCTTAGATGTTACAAAGGTTGTCCCCCACAGAAGCGCAACCATAAATAGAATTAAATCTGCTTGTATATTACTTATTGTTTTTTTCATGATTCCACCCTAATTCCTATTTAATTTCTTTACTGAAAATTAAAGTGTTACTATTTTTAATCAACATGTAACAAATAAATCCTCTTGACATGTACTATTCTAACCCATTTTTGGTGAAATGATACGTTTAATGATGCAAGAAGATATGGGGAAAATGTGTGATGAGTTTGCAACTTTTATATCTTCAATTCCAGAAGAACGTTATCTTGCTTTAATTGAAAAAGACCAGGTCTTGTGGATAGAGTTCCACAAAATCAACTGGTCAGTTATATAGGCATTACATCGTAATCATTAAGTAGGATTAAGAGAAGATTAACACAAAGTCATTTAAGGTTAGTTGACTAATTAACTTGTTTAAGTTTTCTACCTTTAATAAGGAGCCATATACCAAAACCTATTTCACCAACAGTCATAGGTATGCTTAAAATCATCTCAACAACTTTAGTAACTTCATCTAGTTGAGGAACAAAACCATACATTATATGAATTGCAGTATAACTTATACCTGCAATTATAAGTAGTACAGCTATAAACCTTGGAATAACTGCAGAATGATACGATATTAATCCGATCATGAATAAATGTGCTCCAAAAATTATTAGTCCTAGTGACCAAATATTTTCAAAGGATTGAATTAAAACATTAACATCATTAGCAAGTGTCGAGCTAAGTTCTGCATTAATACCGATCAATTGATATGCTCCAAACAAGTTAGCTACAGCAAGAGTTAATATTACAGTATATACTAAACGCAATATTCCAGCTAAAAGTGATTGAGTAGTATTTATGTCCTTTAAATAAATATAAAAAGCATAAGTTACCAATATATCCGCAATTATGATGAATACCCATGCAATAATCTCATATAAAAACAAACTCTTAGCATTGATCAAATTAGAAAGCGTACCCATTGCATTACCAGGTATAATTAAACTACTATGTGCATATCCAAAAGCAAAAAATGCTAATAACATCATTATGATTAAAGATAAACCTGCTATCATTGCAGAGTTATAAAACTTATTAAATTTAGTTGTCATATGTTCCTCCTTTTTTTCTTAGTATATT
>NZ_CEZJXU010000206.1:0-4353 GCF_983023055.1 Dethiosulfatibacter sp.
TATGGATTTACTGTCAGATGAAAGGCAACCTGCACCATAACACAGGTTTATGGTATGGGTATATTTCTTTAAGTTGTCATTAAAAGCTATGGATATCTTTTTCAATTCTTCTGCACTTTTAATTGTTTTCGACATTGACAGCATCTCCTTTCATATAGGTATTGAGTATTTTTTCAACCTTTGTTGGATTAAGCTGTTTGTACACCTTGTCGTTTATCAGGATGGCAGGGGCCAGGCCGCAGGCTCCTATGCATCGCATTACCTGAAGTGAAAAAAGTCCATCATCACTGGTCTCTCCAACGTCTATACCTGTCATTTCCTTGATTTTCTCAAGGACCTTTTTGCCGCCTCTGACATAGCAGGCTGTGCCTAGACAGACACTTATCATATATTCACCTTTGGGTTGTGTGGAAAAGAAAGAATAGAAGGAAACTACGCCAGACACCCTTGAATAGGGTATGTCCATTTCCCGGGAAATGTACTTTTCTACCTCCATGGGAATGAATCCGAAAATAACCTGTGCCATGTGAAGAATCTGTATGAGGTTGTTTTCATTTGCTTCGTAGTCGCTGATAACCTGTGCCAGAGTTTCGTACATTTTGTCTTCAGATAATTTAACCGTCATAAGTTTTACCTCCGAAAAATATTGTATTTCAAATATAAAAAAAGAAACTATGCTGTATCAACTTGGTGTGTGAAAAAATTGTCTTATTTAATTATACCTTACTGTGATGTTTCAATCAAATTCATTTTAGGGAAAGGGTGTTTACATAATGAATGTTCCTGAACGATGAAAAGCCAGCCCCAAAGGGCTGGCTTCATTGTTTATTTGAAAATATATTATATTGAAATCCTGTCAAGGTCAATGAGGTCGTAGTGGTTGATTATGTAAATGAGCTTGATTGGATAGTCAGGATCTGTTGCATATCCTGCACGTCTTATGGCAAAGGCTCCCAGTGTATAGTCATACATGATATCTCTGAATCCTGCGTATCTTTCCAATTCAAGGAGAAGTTTCTTGTGGTCAACCCAGCTTTCATAGGGGGAATCATATGCCCTGAAGTAGTCGTCCACCCTGAAGGAAACACCGTTGTATACTTCCCAGGTATTAACGATGACTGATCCATTTGAACCCGATCCCTTGATTCCGAATAGGTTGTTTGAGAAAGTACCCTTGTACTTGTCAACCGGTATGTACTGACCCCATCCTGTTTCAAGGATTGCCTGGGCTGTTTGAAGTGCGGCGGACATTCCTGTTTTCTTATAGGATTCTACAGCCATTTCAGAGGCGAATTCTTTAAACTCGGATTTCTCTGTTATAGGTTCTGAACTGTAGGTTTCTCCAAGAAATACCTCGAGGTTGACGGCCTCACTTTGAATACTTCTGCCGTCATAGTAGCCTTTGGCGAAGATGCTGATATCACCATCATCATATTCCGTCGGTGAATAGGTCAATTTGGAACCTGTATTGGTTTCTCCCAGGAGTTTTGTCGATCCTGTACTCAGATTTTTCAAATAGTATTCCACCCTGTCCAGGTCCACATTGCTGGCAATGGAAAGACTTGCATTTTTAGTCAATACCTGTCCTGGGCCAACTCCCTTGAGAAGCAGGTTGGGGCTTCCGTCCACAATCACTCTAACTGGAGCACTGTCGTGAAAATTTGAGGGAGATTCTTCTGCGTAGTTTGCAGTCAAGTGGTCAAGGTATATTGCGCCGTCGTCCCTTTCATCATATTCGATTTCAGCGATATATATATTCTTCATTGATATTGGATAGCTAACTCCGTAGGGGATTTCAGCAGTGACTTTCTTCCATCCCTGCCAGTCCACTTCCTCTGCAAAGTCTATCTTGTATATTTCTCCATTGGAATCAACTATCCTGCATCTCAGCCAATGATCGCTTTCATCTCCGTAAACCCACATGGAGAAGCTTGCAGGCTTGCCTTCTATTTTTCTTCCAGAGTCGCCGAACTCCATGAAGGTTATGGATTGGTCGTCGGGAATCATGGTGGTGAAATCGTAGGAGAGCTTTATTGATTGGCCCTCCTTGCTTCTGGAAGAGGTCGTCATTTCTCCCTGGGAATCATCGGGATACTGGGACAGTACCAGGCCGCCCAGATTGTCAAAATCATGGATGAGTTCTTCTTCTGTTATTGTCAGATCTTCATAAGCGATTGCACCAGTGTCTTTTACGCGAACTATGAGATCCATTTCTCCATCGAAACCGTCTTCCGTAGAAGGGAACCATTCATACCCTCCGTAAGGTTTTGATTTCAATAGTGTTTCCTTCCCGGTATCAGGATTTTTTATTATATATTGTGTTTCTGTAACATCGTAGTTTCTCTTTGCCATCAACGTCACAGGCTTGTTGATGGTTTTGCCGTCGTATACTCCTGAAAGGCTTAATGCTCTATCCACTTCCAATGTTACAGAGAGGTCTTCTCCTGAGTAGCTGTTTCCATCGGTGTCATAGGCTGTAGTTTTAATGATGTAGTTTCCAGCCTCTTCGAATGATGGTGTAAAGGTATAGCTGCCGTAAGGATCCCTTTCGCTGGTCTTTGTTATTTTTCCTGTTTTTACATGTTTGAATTCGTATATGACATATTCTGACAAAAAGTTGATATCAGGATTAAGGGTAATCTCGTCCTGGTGCTTGCTGTAATCCTTAATTTCAGGTAAATCAACTTTTGGGTCAACATCAATGCCTATGGATAAGGCATCTCCTGCAAGGAATTCACCTTCTTCATCATAAAGAACAACAGCAAGGACCTTGTCTTCCTGAGTACCTGTACTTGGTATAAAGGTGAAGGATGTATCTGAAATTTCTCCTCTGTCCTTCATAAATCCCGTGCCCGTTTCTCCGTCAATGAGAAGCAGGCGAATCTCACCATCAATATCCTTGTACTTGTCAGGAACATCAACATATATATCTGTCTTTCCAGTGATTATTTCGTTTTCTTCAAGGGAAACAATATTCAGATCATAGAATGATGCCACAGCGGATGTTTTTGATGAATCCACGGAGACAGTTCTGGTATCGCCGTCCCATGCAATGCCAATTCCCAAGGCGTTGCTTACAACTCTAAGGGGCACATAGGTACGATCATTTATGATTCGTGGTGCCACATCTATTATTTGATAGGATTCTCCCTGGTCGTATTGAACCAGCCTGCTGTCTATAATGAGCCTCAGGTGGTCCTCACCCTTGTCAACTGTAACCGTGCGGGTTTCTCCGTCCCAGCCCACTTCTGCTCCCAGTGCTTCTGCAACAAATCTTACGGGAATTAACGTCCGGTTGTCAACAATAACAGGTGCTGACAGTTCTGTAATATCATCACCGTCAACCACAAGATTTATATCTGTAGTTGTTGCACCAGCCACGAGATGCATAGGGGACTGGGGCAGGAATGCCAGCAGGGAAACCGTAAGGAATGTTGCCATGATTCTTTTAAACATAAATACCTCCTTTAAACATTATCCGCTAACGCGACATATACTTAATATCATAGCATAAAAAAACGTGGAAAACCACGAAGGATAAAGAATAAAAATATAAAAATAATGTTAAATTTTATTTAGTAAATGTATTTTGATAAATTAAGCTTTATTTATTTCCTGTAGAGATTATAATATAAAAGAAGGTGAAATTGTTAATAGCATGTTCTTTAATGATATTTTAATGGAAGCGTGATATATTAGTTGGGTGACTGGATTTAGTCACTGGAAGGTTTGAAATATATATTGGACAATATGGAGGTATTGATATGAAAAATAAAGCAGGCAGTATAATTGCAAGTATAATCTTGCTTGTCGTTGTAGGAGCGTTATTATACATGTTTTATCTGCAATCAGGAAGAATAAATAAGTTGCAGGTAAGTATAGATACATTGGAAGTTATCATAGATACTTTGGAAGAGGAAAAAATGTCCATGGAGGAGATAATGGAGGCCATGGAAGCTGATTTTACTGTAAAGAATGACGAAATTGGCAAATTGAACAGTAGAATAGAGATATTGAATGACAATGTAAATGATATTGCTATAATAAAGAAAATATTAGAGGATAATTATGAGTATTATGAAGATACGGTAATTCAGGACAAAAAAACAATATCTTTTCTGGACATGACCGATGATGAACTGAGGTTATATGATAGCTTCAAAGAAGAGTACAATGATGAAATGTTGAGGGCCGTCGAACCCTTTACTGTAATGAAGTTTTATCTTCACAGTAGCTATTTAAAGGATTATGAAACCCAATATGAATTATATAGAGAGTATGAAGAGGGCGGAATGAACTGGACCAAGGAAGAACATTTTAATATACCTGAAAGGGATAGAATGAAGGATTATG
>NZ_CEZJXU010000207.1:0-4322 GCF_983023055.1 Dethiosulfatibacter sp.
ATCTTGTTGAACTTATACTTGTATCTGAAGATTTCAAGTCTGATGAATTTGTTGTGGATGGAATCTCTGTATTTTCTGTTGAAAACAAGTTATTTAATGACATAAGCAATACAAGCAATTCCCAAGGAATACTTGCTGTTGTAAATCAGAGGAAATCTGATATTGAAGACCTGTTGAAAAGCAATCTTATTGTTTTTACAGATTCATTGCAGGACCCGGGGAACATGGGAACCATAATCAGATCTGCGGATGCCTTTAATGCATTGTCTGTAATCGTAAACAAGGGCTGTGTGGATATTTACAATCCCAAAACTGTAAGATCTGCCATGGGGTCTATGACGAGAGTATCATTTTATAATGCAAAGGATAGTATTGAGACACTTGAATATTTGAAGAAAAACAACTACAGGATATATTCTGCTGTTGTAGATGGAGATACCTTTATGGAGGATCTTGACTGTCTAGAAAAATCTGTTATAGTAATAGGTAACGAAAGCATGGGTGTAAGTTGTGAAATACAGGAAGCTAGCGATGTGAAATTCAGCATAAGAATGAGCGGTAAGGCCGAATCATTGAATGCAGGAGTCGCTGCCAGTATTTGTCTTTATAATTTTAGCAATAAAATATTTGAAAAACAGTGATTGATTTGTTATAATCAATAATAATTAAAAACTTTGATAGGGCAAAGTAAGTCGGGATGTTGAAATTCTAGAGAGAAATGACGAGGCTGAAATCATTTCATTTAACTTGACTGAAATTTCACCTTGGAGTTGATAAGCTGAATTTAGTATGCTTGTCCGGGATGACCGTTAATCTATTTAAGTAATAAACAAGAGTGGTACCGCGGGACTTCGCCTCTTAAGAGGAGAGAAGTGTCGCTTTTTTTATTTATTTTTGAAAGGAGTAAACATGAGAGAACAATTAAAGAAGATCGAAAATGAAATTTTGGAAAAAATTCCAAAGACTAAAAGTATTCAAGAACTGGAAGATATTAGAGTAGGAGTTCTTGGTAAAAAAGGAGAACTTAAAAATATTCTTAAGGCTATGGGAAGTCTTTCAAATGAAGAAAGACCTCTAATTGGTAAAATTGCAAATGAAGTAAGGGAAAATATTCAGAATGCTCTTGAAGAAGCAAAGAAAAGAATCAACGATGAAGAGCAGATGCAACAATTTAAAAAAGAAAAAATTGATGTTACTATCCCTGGGAATTATATGGCTTCAGGACACAGACATCCGTTGATGCAGGTAAAGGAACAGCTTGAAAATCTATTTCTAAACATGGGATTTGATGTTATTGATGGACCTGAGATTGATACTGTTGAAAACAATTTTGATGCTCTAAATGCACCTGTTGACCACCCATCAAGAGATAAGTCGGATACATTCTATTTTTCTGATGATTTGATTTTAAGAACCCAGACTTCGCCAGTACAGATAAGGATAATGAAGACTCAGGAGCCGCCTATAAGGATGGTTTCAGCTGGGAGAACCTTCAGGTTTGATGATGTGGATGATACACACTCACCTATGTTTCATCAAATGGAATGCCTCGTAATTGACAAGGGCGTTACTCTTGCGAACTTAAAGGACTCAATAGACAAGTTTGTAAAGGCACTTTTTGGAGAGAACATGAAGACAAGATTCAGACCTCATAATTTCCCTTTTACAGAGCCTAGTGCGGAAGTTGACGTATCATGTCTTAAATGCATGGGAGAAGGATGTGAAGCATGTCATAATACAGGTTGGAGCATGGAGCTTCTTGGATGTGGAATGGTTCATCCCAATGTATTGAGAAACTGCGGCATTGATCCTGAAATCTACAGCGGATATGCATTTGGAATGGGAATAGATAGAATAACAATGGTTAAACATGGAATACATGATATAAGGCTTTTGTTTGACAATGATCTTAGATTTTTAAAACAGTTTTAGGAGGAAAAAAATGTTAGTACCTGTAAATTGGTTAAAGGAATATGTTGATATAGATGGACTGGAAATAAGAACTATAGCGGATAGGCTTACGATGACGGGATCCCATGTGGATGCAGTTATAAACCTGGAGAAAGATGTCAAAAATATTGTTACCGGTAGGATAGTTGAGATTGAAAACCATGCTGAAGCAGACAGGCTTTTGGTCACAAAGATTGATATAGGAAGCAAGGTCATTCAGATCGTTACTGGAGCGAAAAACATAAAGCTTTACGATATAATACCTGTTGCACTTGATGGTTCAGTTCTTGCAGATGGAACAAAAATAAAGAGTTCAGAACTTAGAGGCGAATTATCAGAGGGAATGATGTGTTCATATGAGGAGCTTGGAGTTGAAGTCAAGTTAATTCCAAAGGAGTCAAAGAATGGAATACTTATTTTCCCAGATGAGATTGAGTTGGGAATGGAAGCGAAAAAAGCTCTTCAAATGGAAGGTTATCTTCTTGATATAGAAATTACGTTCAATAGACCTGACTGTCTCAGTGTTATTGGAATTGCCAGGGAAGCAGCAGCGGCAATGGAAAGAAAACTTTCACTCCCGGAAATAAAGATAAATAATCCAGTAGATGATATTAATGATTATATAAATGATATAAAGATAGAGTCTCCGGAGTTGTGTACAAGATATTATGCAAAGGTAATAAAGGATGTCAAGATAGGACCTTCTCCTCTATGGCTACAGAGAAAGATCATGGATGCGGGTATGAGACCTATAAGCAATATTGTAGATGCTACAAACTATGTAATGATAGAAATGGGACAGCCTCTTCATGCCTTCGACCTGGAGAAAATGGCAGGAAGAAAGATTGTTGCTAGAAGAGCAAAAAATGGCGAAAAAATCATGACTCTTGACAAGGAAACAAGGGAGCTTACAAATGATATGTGCGTAATTGCCGATGAAAATGATGCACAGTGTATTGCAGGTGTAATGGGTGGTTATGACTCTGAAATAACAGACGATACAAAGGTTATTATAATGGAATGTGCCAACTTTAATCCTACTTCGGCAAGATTGACTTCAAAAAGTCTTGGATTAAGATCCGAGGCATCTTCACGTAATGAAAAGCCACTTTCACCTCAAAATGTATCCTATGCAAATGAAAGGGTTTGTCAGATAATAGAAATGATAGGGGCAGGTACGATTGTTGAAGGAGCAATTGATGTAGGCAAAACTGAATTTGAAGTTGCTACTGTTGAAATGAGACCTTATAGATGTACAGAACTTTTGGGCGTACATATAGACACTGATGAAATGCTTAAAATACTTAATTCTCTTGAAATAGAAAGTGTATATGACGGACAGAAAATAGTATCCAAGGTTCCTCACTTCAGACCTGACATTCAGCAGGAAGAAGACCTTATTGAAGAGGTTGGAAGAATCTACGGTTTAGAAAGAATCGAACCAAAACCTTTGAAGGGAAATATTTTGAAAGGCAGTATATCTGAACTTAGAAAGGTAGAAGCAAGAATAAAGAATTACCTTACTGAATCGGAATTTTGTGAAGCAACAACATATTCATTTATAAGTCCTAAGAAATACGATAAGATGAATTTTAATGAAGACAGTGCTCTTAGAGAATACATCAAGATATTGAATCCACTGGGAGAGGACTTTAGTTCCATGCGAACCACTCTTCTTCCTAATCTTGTTGAAGTAATAGGAAAGAACATCAACTATGGAACTAAGATGGGAAGGATTTATGAAATAGGAAATGTATTCAAATCCAATGAGTTCCCAATCAAGGACCTTCCAGATGAAATAAGCACTTTGTCTCTTGGAATGTTTGGAGATGCTGATTTCTATTCTATTAAGGGAGTTATTGAAAACATATTTAAAAAGTTTCAAATAAATGCAGAGTACAGGGTACTTGAAAACAATTCCGCCTTCCATCCTGGAAGAACTGCAGCAGTATTTGCAGAAGGTGTTTACCTGGGTGTTGTTGGAGAAGTAAATCCTATAGCTACTAAGAATTTCAACATCAAGGAAAGAATTTATGCTGCTGAAATAAATGTTGAAAAAGTATTGGAGCTGAGCAGGGAAGAAAGGAAATACAGGGAGATTCCAAAATATCCTTCAATAACAAGGGATATGGCAGTAGTTGCAAAGGATGAAATCAATGTTGGAGATATCATGGCTGACATTGAGTCTAGGGGATACAAATATCTTGAATCAGTAGATTTCTTTGATATATACAAGGGCAAGGGAATTGATGAAGGACACAAGAGTCTTGCGTTTTCACTTGTATTCAGATCACTGGAAAAAACTCTCCAGGATGAAGAGGTTCAGAAAATATTTGAAGATATCATAAAGAATGTTGAAGACAAGTTTGACG
>NZ_CEZJXU010000208.1:0-4317 GCF_983023055.1 Dethiosulfatibacter sp.
GTCTCCGTCCTTCACGAACTGGGTACCCTTATTTTTGGGACTCCTATTCTTGCCGTATCCGTATCCCTTTAGCTCTCCAGTTTCTTCAAGGATATAGAGATTGCCTCCAATGTCTTCCCTAAGTCCTTCAAGTTTGAGTTCAGCATCCTCATCTGTTATAAGACCATAATTTGTTTTTATATATCCTGTAGCTTCAAATATCTTGTCCATCTGCTTGTCCAGATAATATTGAGGCAATATAAACTTGAGTCCTATTCCAATGAAAAGAAATATAACCAGTGCAAAACATATAAAATATAGTAGTACTTTTGAGCTTATAGATTTCATCAATCCACCACCATTCTATAACCGTGACCTCTTACTGTTTTTATTTTCTTCCCATCATCAAGGAGCTTCTTTCTGAGCCTTTTAACATGGGTGTCCACTGTCCTTTCCTCGCCGAAATAATCATATCCCCATACGCTGTTCAATATTTGATCCCTAGTTAAAGCTATGTTCAAGTTATCAGCAAAATATTGAAGAAGGCTGTATTCGATAGGAGTGAGTTCCACCGCCTTGTCGTTAATATAAACCTGCCTGTATTCTGTATTGATTTTAATATTTCCAAGAACTACCATGGAATCCAATACCGACCTGCGGCTTTTCTTCAACTGAACCTTCACCCTTGCCACAAGTTCCTTTGCACTGAAGGGCTTTGTTACATAGTCGTCAGCTCCCAGCTCAAATCCAAATAGTCTGTCCTCTTCCTCAGACCTTGCCGTTAGCATTATGACGGGCATTTCACTATCCTTTTCTCTTATATGCTTAAGTATGGACCATCCGTCAATATCCGGAAGCATGACATCCAGAACAACCAGGTCATACTTATTGTCGTCCAGAAGCTTCATTGCATTCCTGCCGTCAGGTGCTTCATCAATTTCAAAGTTTTCATTTTTCATATACTTAACCAGGATTTCCCTGATTCTATCATCATCTTCAACAATTAAAAGCTTCACATCATACATGATTTCAACTCCCATTACAATAGAGAGATGCCAACAATAACATCTCTCTCATTTTGTCTAATATATCAGTTTTTAGTTCAAAAAGCAATTTCCCGAATTCTTCATCCGCGGTATGCTGTTTTATCTATTTCCTTTCTGTGAACCTTTCTGTACAATTAATAATAACCTATTTATGTGACGGTAATATGGCGATAATTTGAGAAAACTGCTTAATTCATAGTTTCAACAAACTGTATCATAAGACCATCGGGATCCTTTACATAGAAAAATTTCACATGGGGATTAGGCCGCATTGGTCCGGCTTCAATTTTTATACCTTTTTCTTCAACAAAAGCCATCATTTCATCAAGGGATTCAACCTGGAATCCAAGATTGATGTCTTCTCCTACATCAATTCTCCTTTTTTCAGGCTCGTAGACCAACTCAACCTGTGTTTCTCCCTCGCCCATAAATAATATCTGTCTTGTACCAGCATCAACCGTTCTATCAACCTTCAATCCAACTATATCTTCGTAAAACCTTCTTGATTTTTCCAAATTTTTAACATGTATCGTACACCAACAAAATTTCATAATTACCATCCTCTTAATCTTATTTATTAGCTAAAACTGCATACTATAAGTATATACCAATTCAATCTTTAATCAAATATTATATATACATATTCTAAAAACCATTTGCTCTTGACCCTTTATTATAAATACTATATACTTTAGTGGATTTTATTTATGGAGGAACAAATGAAAAACTACAAGACAACTGGAGTATGCTCCAGTCAAATAGATTTTAAAGTTGAAGACGGCATAGTAAAAAATGTAACGTTTCACGGAGGATGTGAAGGAAACCTACAAGGCGTATCACAACTCGTTGAAGGATTAACCGTGAAGCAAGTAATAGATAAGCTTGACGGTATAACTTGTGGCCGAAAAAGTACATCCTGCCCGGACCAGCTTGCCAAAGCCCTACTGTCAATATCATGATATGACTAGTAATCAAGACTATATATACATTCAATAATAACAAAACCAGGAAAAAATAATTCTTCCTGGTTTTGTTATTTTATTCTTATTCCATTCATATAGGATTCAGCCTTCTTATAATCTGGATATACTTTCCCCACAAGTCGCCAGAATGATCGATCATGGTTCATATGAACCAAATGGCAAAACTCGTGTACAACTACATAGTCGATTATTTGTACCGGTAACAATACGAGCCTCCAGTTGAAGATCAAATGGCGCTCCGAACTACAACTTCCCCACTTCTTTATGCTGTCGTCTATTTTATAAGACCTGTATTTCACTTTGAAATGGGTTTGATATTTTCTCAATCTCTTGTCTATTAGCTTCCTGCATGACTTTGTATAGAAAGCCTTTAATGCATCTGAAGCATTCTTTTCAGAAATTTCACTGCATTCGCATATGAAATTTTCTCCGTCCCATTCAACAGTGGACTTCACTGCGGAATGATTAATTCTAAAAATCAGAGGATAAGTTTTCCCCTGATAATAGTACTTTTTTTGTTCCATTATACCAGCTTCCCTATTTAAAACTTAAGCAGTTCATTCCATTTCAGCAATTCCTGTCTATCTATGCTGACATCAATTATTTCAATTGTCTTGTTAATCTTTCTCATCCTATTTCTTGTAATCTCAGCCATCTTCAAAATATCCCTGTTCCTAGTTGTGGAAGTACCGTTAATCTGCTCGAAAAGAACGGGATCATTTATCTTTATGGTTATATCCTGATGCGAATATTCCTTCAAGTCCTTGCAAAGCTCAGACAATGCATAAAGGCCTACAATGGCAGGTTTTTTGTATTCCTTGTACATGGATTTTTTGCTTACCTGCTCTTCATCATTCAATATGCAGTATCTAATCTCAACATCTTCATTCTCATAGAATCCGGGGATTCCTTCCAAATATACTGTAATCATTTAATCCTCCATTATCCAACTCTAATCTAACTTAATATTTCCTTAACTCTACCAACAGTTCCACAATCTAGCATAACTTTTATACCATGCGGATGATTTGAGGATTTTGTCAGAATCTTCTCGATTACACCTTCAGTCAGTTTACCTGAACGTTGGTCTTGTTTTTGTACTATATTAACTGTTAAACCTTTTTTTATATTTTCACGGTTTGTTCCATTCATTTTATATCTCCTATAACTAAACGACTATGTAATAAAATTCTTATTTATTTCCTAGCAAAGCTTCCTTTATTTGATTCAAAAATGATTTCTTCTCTACAGGCGGCCTTTTAGCAGTTTTAATCTTTTCCCTTATTTCTCTAGCTATATCTTCTTGACTTCTTTGAGTTCTTCTAGCTCTGTTTTCAGGTTTTGTAATTTTCTTTTCAACAGGCTTTCTACCAGAAGTTTTCTTTATTGGTTTTTTGTGTACATTTGCTTTCTTGTTTTCAGATTGTTGTTTTCTCTCATCAAGCTTTACTTCATTTGGTTTTTTTTCGTCTAACTTTCTTTTATCAGGCTTTCTTTTATCATCAGGCTTTCTTCTGCTTGAAGATTGCTTCCTATCAGAGCCTGATGTTTTAGGCTTGCTCTTGTGTGATTTTGAAGACTGTTTTGCTAGATTCTGCTTCGTTATTTCCACCCATTTGCCTTCAGCCTTTGAAACACATTCCTTCACATATGCATCTGTTGGAAGTTCTTCATCATATATGACTATTCCTACATGCTCTTCAATCTCATAGAAGGCCATGAAATCTTCTGCAGTGACAAAGGTTATTGCCTTTCCAGTGTTTCCAGCACGTCCAGTACGCCCAATTCTGTGAACATAGCTGTCCTTCTCTACAGGAACATCGTAGTTTACTACAAGATTGAGATTATCGATATGCAAGCCTCTTGCCGCAACATCGGTTGCTACAATGATTTGAACATCACCATTCTTTATCTTCTTTACAGTCTGAAGTCTCTTGTTCTGAGAAATTGCTCCATGTAAAGGTGCGGTTACATATCCCTTTCTTTCAAGGAATGCATTGACTCTTTCAACCGCAATTCTTGTGTTACAGAAAACTAAACAACTTTCCGGTTGTTCAACTTTAAGTATCTTGTTAAGCTGGGTATTCTTTTCATTATACTTAACCTTATAGTATATCTGATTGACACTATCTACAGTCTTTGTATCGGATTCAAGTTCGATGGTATATGGTTCCTTCATATATGCTCTGCATATATTCTTGATTTCATCCGGCATGGTAGCTGAAAACAACAATGTTACCCTGTCCTTTGGAAGCCTTTTGATTATGCTTTCAACCTGATCTATGAATCCCATATCAAGCATTCTGTCT
>NZ_CEZJXU010000209.1:0-570 GCF_983023055.1 Dethiosulfatibacter sp.
GGAATATATTGCATGGTGTTGTTTATCAAACTAGCAACTAGAGGAATTAAGGCATTAGATATTTTGATCAATAAAGAAACAAAATTGTAAAATAAGAAGTGTAGAGGTTTCAGAGAATTGGTACTAGAATTAATGCTTTTGGTACCTATTGTGATTCGCAGATTGATTCTGATAGGTAGGGGAGAAATTAATTAATATTTAATACTACACTTCCATATTTTGCTATATAATTAAATTGGAGAATTTAGAGCATAATACGAAGCAGTGCGTAAATGTACTAATTGTTATGTGACAGATGATCGTTAATAAGATTCTAGGGGACTTAAATGATAAGAATTAATGATATTGACACTTGGGCAAAAGTTATGATTCTATTATCAATATTTTCTGCGATAGTAATTGGATCATATAATATAGATTTACATTTTGAAGAGGAATATCAAGGTAAAAAATTAACAATTGGAGTAGTTGGAGAAGTACCAAATGTGAGAGAAAAAAATATTTTATTTAAATCAATTGGTATTGATGAAATTAAGACAAATCCTTTAGAATATGATGCAATAATAATCT
>NZ_CEZJXU010000209.1:621-2969 GCF_983023055.1 Dethiosulfatibacter sp.
GTTGAAGGAGGACATTATAATTAATGCAGAAATACCTTTTCTATTTATTAAATCAGAAAAAAGTTATATGCCATTTACAATTGATGAATTAGGATATGATGATGTAACATGGAGTAGTGATTACTATATTACATTAATATATTATATAGATGGTAATCTGAATTTGATGAATTACGGATTATATAATGATAAGGAAAATACAAAAAATATTGAAGGTATTTATAGTAGAGCATTTGAGTTGATTTCAATACCCGATACTCGACATACATTGAACTATTATTTATTACAAAACTCATCTGTGACGAGGTCCACAATACAGTTAGGCAATCATGTATTATCGTCAAAGCAGACTCTTATTATATGTTATAGCACGGTGGACGCATCATCATTAAGATCGATCTTGAGTTGATGACAAGCATGTCAACGAATGATGGTAGTAAGTTAGCTTTGAAATGATGATGTCTCAGATGCGTTTCCATTAACTGAAATAAATATTTAAGGATATGACATGAATTTAAAGAAAGCGTTACCATATACGTTATTTGGCTTCTTATTGATTACATTTAAACAACTAAAAACTTTCGGATTTTCTATTGATACATTAAATACAGACTACCTTATTGATCTAACTCTTGCAATGATGATTACAACGGCTATTGGTTATTACTTTGAGAACAATGGATCTAGGAAAAAGTAAGAGTGAAGTATGTATGTTTGTTATAATATATTGAAATCCTTATAAGTATTGTACCTGTAGTTTATTGCTCGGGTGCTTTTTAGAGTAATAGATTTCTTCTGATTTATGTGAGAGGTGTAATATATTCATAATGTGATAATGTTGAGCTATGTAGTATGATGAATAATGAGAGTTAAAAGAACTGACAATAGTTTGAATACAATTAATTGTGAACATTTGTAAAATGATGTGTACTTGAAATTGAAAAATCTATATTTTGCCCAGGAGGGTATGTTATGTTGGCAAGAATCAAATACGAATGTACCGTAAATGATTTAGCTCCATTCGGAAGCAGCGGTGGCTGTTTGGAGCTTTTGAAATTAACCGTGAACTAAAAGATTCAAGAGTCATTGTATTGCTTTTTTTATATTGTAAATTATTATAAAGGAGAATGACAATGAGCTTTATTAAAGATATTATTAAACTAAGAAATTTCGTTTTATTGTGGTTTGGACAGTCTATATCTTCGTTAGGAAGTTCTATGACTAGCTTTGCCATTACAATATGGGCATTTGAAAGAACAGGGAGTGCACTTACACTTTCGATATCTGGAATGCTTATTATGGCTCCCAAAATGGTGCTAGGAGTTTTTGTTGGTCCATTAATTGACAGGATGAACAAAAAGGCTATCATACTTATTTCTGATATAGGCGCTGGGGTATGTACTTTAACTTTATTTCTGCTTTTAAGAGCAGATTCACTTGAAATATGGCATATATATAGCCTGAATTTTATTAGTAGTATTTTGGGGAGTTTTCAATATCCTGCTAATGATGTTGCTGTCAGCTTGATTGTTCCAAAGAAATACTATGTTAAAGCAAGTGGAATGCAATCTTTTTCAAGTGGGACAATTCAGATATTGGCACCAATTTTCGCAGCATTTTTGTTGGCATTTACTGATATGAGTGTTGTTATCTTATTCGATTTTGTTACACTTGTATTTGCTTGCTCTACACTAGCATTCGTGGTTAAAATACCTTTTGTTCGTAAGGCAAAAGGACAAAAGTTTAGTATGATGCACTATCTGCTTGAGTTGCGTAGCGGCTTTTCGATTATATGGAATTCAGTCCTACTAAAGAAACTTTTGTTATTTATGGCTTTAGTTAATCTTTTAGCTGGATTGACTTATTTCAACATACTTTCCCCTATGATTTTGGCTCGATCGGGTTACAATGTAAAAGTATTAGGCTTTGTTAATGGGGCTATTGGGCTTGGTGGCATTGTCGGGGGATTTTTAGTTATCTTTATGCCGACTATGAAAAGCAGGGTAAAGACAATGTTTTTATATGCAGGACTATCTTTCTTTTTTGGTGATTTCCTGTTTGCTTTTGGCAATTCAATGTGGATGTGGGGTATTGCTGGATTTCTTTCTAGTGTTTTCATACCTCCGTTGATTGCGAACGAAAGTTATTTCTGGCGCACTATCATTCCTATAGAACTGCAGGGACGTGCGTTTTCCTTCAAGTATGCGATGAAATCGGGCATGATACCGGTTGGTATGCTTATCGGAGGCCTTTTAGCTGATTACGTTTTTGAACCCTTTATGGCGAGTGAATCAAATCATTTGTCATTCATGTTTAATAGTGGTAAGGGCATGGGTATGGCTTTGATG
>NZ_CEZJXU010000209.1:2994-3321 GCF_983023055.1 Dethiosulfatibacter sp.
ACAGAAAATGTCTCGTATAAAGCAATAGAATAAGCGTTTTCTGCATTAAACGTATATCACAACAGTTTTATATTGTACTAAAGGGCCTGAGATGAAAATCACGCTCTTTAGTATTTTTTAAGTTTGTTGATTATATAGATATGGTGAACCTTTTGATAGGTCATTCAGTAACCCTTGGTATTGTAGGGATTCGTTGATCGTTAAAAATCTATCTCACTGACAAATTGAATTCAATATAAGAGAAGGTGCTTAGAGTCAAAACCTTAGGTACCTTTATTGATTCACACGAAGCTTCTGATATGTATGTGTGTTTGAAATTCTGATATG
>NZ_CEZJXU010000209.1:3331-4296 GCF_983023055.1 Dethiosulfatibacter sp.
ATATTAAGTAGGTCCTGATAAACAAAAGTTGTAACACAAGGAGATTGTTAGGCATCTGCCCTACATATTGAAACAGATCATTGAGCCAACTTTCAATTGTTGGCTCTTTACAATATTCTGATTTGTAGGGTTCCTGATCTTTATTAAGTCGCTGTATAAATTGACTACTACGAATGGAAATGATACAATGTAGATACAAAGGAGGCGATAATATGTTGGTAACACTTAATAAGTGGGGAAACAGTGAGGCAATAAGAATACCTAAAATTATAGCTGATGCATTAGGGATTCATTGTGGAGATAAAGTTGAATTAACATTAGAGAATGAATCGCTGATTATAAAAAAACCTGATTTAAAGGGAAGAGAGTTGGTTGCGAATTTATTGAAGGATTTTGAAATGAGTGACATCCAATTGAAAGAACAAACTGATGAATGGGACTTTGTTGGTGAGGAAGAATGGGATTATGAAGAAGATAAATAATAGACAAGTGCAACAAGGAGATATATATTGGGTATCTTTAAATCCTACAAAAGGTCATGAGCAACAAGGTCGACGACCTGTTCTAGTTGTCAGTAATGATATTATAAATACTAAACTTGTTTTAGCTCTTATAGTTCCAATTACAAGTAGTGAACGAAGAATACCATTACATGTTGCTATTCCTGATGGCTTTTCTATAAAAGGTTATATAAAGTGTGAGGAAATTAGAGCGGTAGACTTAGCTCATAGAAATGCGGAATTTATTGTGAACTGCAGTGATAAAGACTTTTTTAAAAAGTGTCTTGCTATCATGGAGGGGTTATTTTAATAACCTTACAATAACACTAAATAGTAATTTAGATCAGCTGCATAAGCAGTTGATTTTTTTTTTTTTTTTGAGAAATTCTGATTTGTGGGGATGAAGAATTTGCAAGACAAATACAGGAAATTAAATTTATTATTTGATATCCTTAGATAGAACTC
>NZ_CEZJXU010000210.1:0-4295 GCF_983023055.1 Dethiosulfatibacter sp.
TGGCTAAAAACAAAAGTACAAAAAATATATCAAATATATTCATAGGTTTCGGTATTCTCTTCCTGGGAATGGGACTCATGAAGGATGCAATAAAACCATTGAAGGATTCACAGGTGTTTATTGAAGCAATAGTCAACTTCAATAATCCTATAATAGGTCTTATGACAGGACTTGCAATAACAGCTGTGCTTCAAAGCTCTGCTGCTACGACGGGTCTTCTAATTGCAGTTGCTGGGAGTGGTCTATTGACCATTGAAATGGCATTCCCTGTAATTCTGGGATCCAATATAGGAACCTGTGTAACGGCGCTTCTATCAAGTCTTGGAACAAACAAGACTGCAAAAAGAGCTGCTGTAATACATATAGTAATAAAAATACTGGGAGCACTTGCATTTTTGATATATCTCAGATTCCCTGTCCAGACACTTGTGGAGTATATTTCTCCCTTGAAGGTGGAAAGGCAAATCGCAAATGCTCACACTCTCTTTAACATAATAACGGTCATAGCCGTCTATCCATTTTCATCAAGGATAGTTGAATTGTCCCATAAGATTATCAAGGGAGAAGACGAGAAACAAAGGGGAGACCTTAAATTTGTGGACAACCGGCTTCTTGCAACTCCCGACATTGCAATTGGACAGATAAAGAAGGAAATTTTAAGAATGTTCAATATAGTTAATCAGCAGCTCATAAACTCTAAAAAAATTTTTCTTGAGTTTGATAGGAAATTGAGCAACGATGTATTTGAGACTGAGGAAGTTGTAAACAAGCTTGAAACCTCTCTAGTAGAATACACAGTAGCACTTACAAGCAAAACACTAAATGAAGACCAGATTGACAAGGTAGCCCTTCTTGCAAGAACCATTACGGATGTTGAAAGAATAGGAGACCTGGCTGAAAACCTGGTTGAAATGAGCATGATAAACAATAGGAACAGGCTGGATTTTTCAGAAACGGCAAAAGAGGAGATAAAGGAACTGTTTGACAAGGTTACAAAAATATATACCCTTTCAAGACATGTATTTGAATCTGAAACCATGGAATTCAGTATGGAAATTCAAGCGCTGGATAAGGAGATAAAGAAACTGGGAGAGGTGTATTTGTCAAACCATATAAAGAGGATTAAAAAACCGGAATACAATACTCATACAGAGATTGTATTCCTGGACACATTGAGTAATTTGGAAAGAATTGGAAATCATTCAAAAAATATCACTGAATCAGTATTAAGATTCACTGTTTAAAGCTATTTAAACACTAGGAGGATTAATGAGCATAGCATTTGGATTAATAGGAGGACTGGGACTGTTTTTGTTTGGCATGACCTATATGGGTAATGCGCTTCAAAAATCAGCTGGTTCAAGGATGAAGAACATATTGGCGGCACTTACAAAAAACAGGATTATAGGTGTAGCTGTTGGAGCATTGGTAACAATGGTTATTCAGAGTTCTTCAGCTACAACAGTTATGACAGTTGGTTTTGTAAACGCAGGCCTTATGAATCTGACACAGGCCATTGGAATTATCATGGGAGCAAATATCGGTACCACGGTAACTGCACAGCTGGTAGCATTCAAGCTAACAGATATTGCACCACTGGTATTGGGAATCGGTGTTGCTTTCTGGTTCGGTTCAAAAAAGAAAAAAGTTAAGGAAACTGCTGGGATATTCATTGGATTCGGGTTGCTTTTCCTGGGTATGGATATGATGAAGGAAGCAATTACTCCCTTGAAAGAGCTTGATGCTTTCAAGACTGCCATAACAAGCTTTAATAACCCTATTGTAGGTATATTCACTGGATTTATTATAACTGCCGTGCTCCAGAGTTCATCTGCAACTACAGGACTTTTGATTGCTATTGCTGGAAGTGGTCTTATGACTATAGATATGGCTTATCCCATACTTTTTGGAGAAAACATAGGTACCTGTGTTACGGCTATGCTTGCTGGTATTGGTGCCAACAAGACTGCCAAGAGGGCTGCGCTTATGCACCTTATATTTAATGTATTAGGTACTTTAATATTCCTCATATTCCTGAGAATACCGGTGCAGTATCTGGTTGGAATTATTTCACCGGACAATATAGAAAGACAGATAGCCAATGCACATACACTGTTTAATATAATATCTGTAATCGTCATGCTTCCTTTTGCCAACTGGATTGTAATGATAGCGGAGAAACTCATCAAGGGAGATGACGGAGAAAGGGAAGGGAACCTCAAATATGTTGATGAAAGACTTTTTGCAACACCTTCAGTAGCCATAGTACAGGTTTCGAAAGATGTGTTGAGAATGGCTAAGATGGTGGAGCAGCAGCTCCTTAATGCTAGAACTGCAATAATGAACAATGATGAAGACTTAGTGTATTCCATTTTCGAAAAGGAAAAGAATGTTAATGCAGTGGAAAAACAGCTCCTTGACTACATGGTTAATCTTTCGAAACTTTCACTGACAGGTAAGCAGAGAGACAAAATAGCAACGTTGATGAATACAATAAATGATGTTGAGAGGGTCGGAGATCATGCTGACAATATTGCGGAGTTGGCTCTTTTGAAGATTGAAAACAAGTCAATGTTTTCAGACATGGCCAGGGATGAACTTCAAGAAATGTTTGAAATTACAATCGATTCATACAAGCTTTCAATATTGACATACAAGACGGGTGAGAGTGAGCTAGGAATGAAGGTCTTTGAAAAGGAAAAGAAAATAAATGTTATGGAGAAAAAGTATAGAAAGAGTCATATCAAGAGACTTAATGAAGGGTCCTGTGTTACCCAGACTGGTATAGTATTCCTTGATACTATAAGCAACCTGGAAAGAGTAGGAGACCATGCTGCAAATATTGCAGGATTAATCATAGAAGTTTTAAATAGGGATATTATAGAATCTGAGGTAGTAGAAGACAATTAAACAATAATTATTATTAATGATATTTAAAGCTTGACAAGCGTAGTATAATATAGGGGTGGGGGGTATGCAAATACCATCCGCAACGATTAATAATTTAACATGAAGATTTTCATGTTATGACAAAAGGAGAACTGTTATGGAAGAAAAAATTTATGACGTTATCATTCTTGGTGGTGGACCTGCTGGTCTTGCTGCAGGACTTTATTCAGGAAGAGCAAGACTTGATACACTGATGATAGAAAAAGAAAAAGAAGGCGGTCTTATCATACAGACTGAAGAAGTTGAAAACTACCCAGGTGCATTGGATGGAGATACGGGCATGTCTCTTGCACAGAGGATGGTTGAACAGGTGGATAAGTTTCTGACTAACAGGTTAAATGATACGATTATTGAAGTGGACCTTGAATCTGATATAAAGGTATTGAAAGGGCTCAACGGAGAATACCGGGCAAAGGCTGTAATTGTGGCAACGGGAGCAAAACCCAAGCTTATGGGATGCCCGGGAGAACTTGACTTTATAGGCAAAGGTGTATCCTACTGTGCAACATGTGACGGAGCTTTCTTTGAGGGATTTGATGTTTATGTAGTAGGTGGTGGGGATTCTGCTGTTGAGGAAGCTATTTTCCTTACTAGGTTTGCAAAAAAAGTCCATATCATTCATAGAAGGGATGAGCTAAGAGCAGCAAAGTCCATACAGGAAAAGGCATTTGAAAATGAAAAGATAGATTTCATCTGGGATTCACAGGTTGAAGAAGTAAAGGGAACCGGTCTTGTAAACGCTATGGTTATAAAAAATCGCAAAACTGGAGAGGTTACAGAAATAAAGGCTGATGAGAATGACGGTATATTCGGAATATTTGTATTCATAGGATATAACCCAATTACGGAACTCTTTGAAGGCAAACTTGATATGAAGGATAATTACCTTCTTGCTAATGAAACTATGGAAACAAATATTCCAGGAGTGTTTGTGGCAGGAGATGTAAGGGACAAGATGTTGAGACAGGTTGTTACTGCAACTGCAGATGGTGCTATAGCTGCGGTTTCGGCTGAAAGATACATAGAATGCAAAGAATTTGGATGCTGATAATAAAATATTTATTAAGAAAACGTAAAGAGTATTACAAACTCTTTACGTTTTCTTAACTTTTTGAAGTTCGTGTTTCTCCTAAAAAACCTTGTTAATAAAACTGAATTGCAATATAATTTATATAAGGAAACTATTTCTAAGGAGGAAAATATGAAAAAAAGATTTTTAGCGTTGTTTTTAGTATTAGCAATGGTTTTAACTTTAGCTTTCACAGGATGTACACCAAAGGAAGATCCGGTAGAACCAACAGAACCAACTGAACCAACAGAACCAACAGAACCAGCAGAACCGGTAG
>NZ_CEZJXU010000211.1:0-4283 GCF_983023055.1 Dethiosulfatibacter sp.
ACGGCGTAATACCAACGCTTCAAGGGATTACGCATTTTTAACTTTCTTAGACTATTAGAAAAAGCGACTATGTCGCATTAACCATCTAGGCAATAAAATAATGAACGGGGTGAATTAAATGTATCCATTAAAATTCAAAAGTATTTACAAGGAAAAAATATGGGGCGGAAGAAGGCTGGAAGCATACAGGAAAGACCTTCCCCCAAATAAGAATATAGGTGAAAGCTGGGATATGGCTTGTCACGATTATGGCGACAGCATGGTTGAAAATGGAAAGCATGCTGGAAAGACAATAAGCCAGTTAATCAAAGAGTTCAGGAAGGACTTGCTTGGAGTAAAAATTGATTCGGAGCAGTTCCCTCTAAGTTTAAAGATAATTACAGCAGATGAGAAGTTGTCCATTCAGGTTCATCCTTCAGAAGATTATGTTAAAAAAATGAATTTTCTGGGAGGAAGAACTGAAGCCTGGTATGTAATAGATGCTGATCCTGGAGCATATCTCTATCTTGGAATAAAAAACTGTTCCAAGGAAGAATTCAAAAGAGCTCTTGATGATGACACCTATGAAAAATGTATAAACAAGGTGGAAGTTAAGGCAGGAGACATGTTTTATGTGAAAAGCGGACTGCTTCACTGCATAGGAGGCGGAATTACTCTTCTAGAAGTACATGAAAATTATGAGAAGGAATTCAGGATTTACGACTATAACAGGGGAAGAGACCTTGATCTAAAGTCAGCCCTTGATGTACTTGACTTTGACAGTGAGGACATTGTGAGTGACTACAGGCTTCTTACCTACAAGGGCAATAATATTAAGGAATACAACCTTCCTGCAAACTTCAACATAGAGGTCTATAATGTGCAGGATGCAATGCATCAGTCTTCCGACAGGAACAGGTTCCACATATTCACCTGTGTAAAGGGAGAGGGATATATAGTTCACATACAGGGCAGGGAAAAAATCGTTACAGGGGATTCATATCTTATCCCTGCAGCTCTTGGAGCCTACGAACTTGAAGGGGCCATGACCCTTGTAAAAAGCTACATACCAATTTAATGACAATGTGACTGTAATACAGAGAGCTGGGCATTATGCCTGGCCTTTGTTTTAGCTAAGTGGACACCACCACCAGTACACTATCGGATTCGCGTCTAACGAGATGAAGCCGCTGTGTACTGGATGACGGAGCTGAGCTGCTTTGTAAAATAATTGTAATGGAGATATAAGAGATGGAAAAGATAACTAAAAAAGACAGGGAATATCTGGATGAAATGCTACCGGGTATAATTGAAAGAGTAAAGAAAACAGCATATTTAGCAGGAAGGATAATTCTTGAAATATACGAGGGCGATTTCAGTGTTGAATACAAGGAAGATAATTCTCCTCTTACAATGGCCGACAAAAAAACAAACGAATATATAGTGGGAATACTTGAAAAGGAATTTCCCCACATGGCAATTCTAGCAGAGGAATCAGTAGATAACCTTAAAAGATTGGAAAACTACTGGTGTTGGATAGTTGATCCTCTTGATGGAACTAAGGAATTTGTTAAGAAAAACGGTGAATTCACTGTAAACATAGCTCTTTCTTTCAAGGGAAGGACTGTTCTTGGTGTTGTCTATGTACCAGTAAGTGATGAGATGTACTGGGGATACAAAAGTGGGGGATCTTTCCACAGATACAGATGTAGTGAAGCCGATGAGGAATTATATGGGGAGAAAATCCATGTATCTACCAAGGTGGAAGATTTAATTCTTCTCCACAGCAGATCCCACAAAACATCGGAAATAGACGACCTCATTGAAATAAACAAGAACAAAATCAAAGGAATAAGATGCGTAGGTTCCTCTCTTAAAGGATGTCTAATCGCAAAGGGTGAAGGAGATATCTATTATAGGTATGGTCCAACTATGGAATGGGATACGGCAGCTATGCAATGCATAGTTGAGGAAGCGGGAGGTATATTCAGACAGATGGATGATTCTGAAATGACATATAACAGAAGAGACAATTTAAATAGAAAAGGATTTTACATATTGAATTCAATTGAAAACAGGCTAAAACTTAAATAAGATGAAAAATCAAGGTTAGTTAAAGTCAAAAAAGATTGAAATTTACAGTGATAGATAATATAATAAATCTGTTAAATAATTGTTAACTATATTCATTGGAGTAATTATGTTAAAGGAACTTTTTTTAGGATTAATTTACAATATATCCCTGCTTCTTGTGTTAAGTATGTTATATTCATCTTTGACACTTAAGGTTAAGGAAAATAATAAAAATATTTGTTTTTTGACTGGAGTAATAATTGGAGTTGTGGGAATTGGTATCATGACCCATCCAATACCTCTTATAGAAGGCGTTTTTTTTGATGCAAGATCGGTCTTGATTAGTTCGACGGGTTTGTTCTTTGGATTTGGTCCAACTCTTATTGCAACCCTTATAACAGGAGGATACAGGTTCTATCTTGGCGGGATAGGAGCTCCTACAGGTGTGCTTGTTATTGTGACATCGGCTGCCATAGGTCTTCTTTGGAGAAGAATAAGATATGAAAAACTGTTGAAAGGGGATAAAAAATACCCTGCAATTGAGTTTTATATTATGGGAATGGTTGTACATATTGCAATGTTACTTGAGATGCTTACACTTGGAAGTGTTTCTGCCTTTGTTATGAAATCTATATTCCTACCAGTTATTATCATTTATCCAATAGGGTCTTTAATGATAGGGATAATACTTAAGTATCAGTTGGATAATAAAAGAATACAGGACAAGATACAATACAACGAGAATAAATACAGAACCCTTGTAGACGAGATGAAGCAAAGTTTGATTTTAATAGAAATAGTAAGGGATACTGAGGGTACCATTGATAATCTCATGATCAAGGATGCCAATAATAATTTCTGTAAATTGGCAAGGACTATGAATGATGAAATAAGGGGAGCGTATTTACCTGACATATTTACATCAAGTGAGAGAAATTATTTTATAAGGTTGGCGGAAGAGGTTTTGGAAAAAGGGTCCCATACAGAAGAGTTTTATATGGAATCATTCAAAAAATATTATGAATTCCATTCCTATAAAACTACGAAAAATCAATTTGCAATGCTTATTAACGATATAACAAATAGAAAAGAAATGGAACTATCCATACTTGAAAGGGAAAATAGATACAAAAGTCTATTCAACAACAATCATGCAGTAATGCTTGTAATAGACCCTGAATCTGGAATGATAATCGATGCAAACCCTTCGGCTTGCAGTTTTTATATGTATTCATTAGAAGAGCTTAAGGACATGAAGATTTCAGATATCAATGTATTGCCTGAAAAAGAAGTCAACCATGAAATGGCACTAGCGAAAGTCGGAAACAGGAAACACTTCGATTTCATACACAGACTTTCAGACGGAGAAATGAAGGATGTTGAAGTATATTCGGGACCAATAGTGGTTGGAGGAGAAAACCTCTTATATTCCATTATCCATGATGTCACTGAAAAGAACAAAAAACAAAAGGAAATAGAATATTTAAGTTTCCACGACCAGCTTACAGGGTTGTATAATAGAAGATATTTCGAGGAAGAATTGGTGAGACTGGATGTTAATAGAAATCTTCCACTCTCGCTTATAATGTCAGATGTAAATGGATTGAAGCTGGTAAATGATGCCTTTGGTCATGCCATGGGAGATAAACTTCTTATATCTTCAGCAAATATAATAAAAACAGTTTGTAGAGAAGACGATATAATCTCAAGAGTAGGTGGAGATGAAATTGTGATTCTTCTTCCAAATACTGACAGGAAGCAGGCATATAAAATTATAGAGAGAATAAGAGCTATTGCTGAAGAATCAAAATTAGAAGATATTGACTTGTCCATCTCCTTTGGAGTATCAACCAAGACTGAAAAAGACCAGGATGTGGAGACTATTTATAAGGAAGCGGAAGACGACATGTACAAGAACAAGCTTTTTGAGAGCAAGAAGCTTAAGGGCAATATGATAGATACTATAATAAATGCCCTTTATGAAAAGAGCCCAATGGAAGAGGCACATTCCGAAAGAGTCAGCGAACTTTGTGGAGAAATGGGTGTGGTTCTTGAACTCAGTCACGATGAAATAAACGAACTTAAATCAACAGGACTCCTTCATGATATAGGAAAGGTGGCCCTTGACGATGCATTGCTGAATAAGAAGGAAAGGACCACAAAGGCTGATATGGATCAGCTAAGAAGGCATCCGGACATTGGTTACAACATATTGAGCTCTGTCAACAGTC
>NZ_CEZJXU010000212.1:0-4270 GCF_983023055.1 Dethiosulfatibacter sp.
CGCTTGTGAAACTTCTTACAGGACTTGATACCTATGATTCCGGAGAAATTCAAGGTATGAACAACAAAGAATTTTCATATATTTTCCAAGAGCCAAGACTTCTTCCCTGGCTAAACGTCTATGACAATATTGATTTTGTATTGAAAGGTGTTTTTTCAGAATTCCAAGAAAGAAACAATGTTATAATGGACAATCTGAGCCTTGTGGATCTGGACTCTTCAATAAACATGTATCCAGAGGAGCTCAGCGGTGGAATGATGCAAAGGTTGTCAATAGCAAGAGCCTTCTCATATCCTTCCCAGATCCTCTTCATGGATGAGCCTTTCAGTGGATTGGACATAAAGCTCAAAATGTCGGTTATGAATTCATTCAGATCAATCTGGTCAAAATCATCAAAAACCGTTATATATATAACCCATGATATCGACGAAGCTGTATACCTGGCAAACAAGATATACATACTTGATGAAAGTCCTGCAAGAATAGTCTACGAAAAGAAAATCGATGACGATGTTATGAAAAGAAATTTTAACGACGACAATCTAGCAGTCTTAAAAAGAGAATTACTGAACATAATTTCAAAAAACTGATGAAAACCAAAAAAATTGTACTGATTTTAGTGCAATTTTCTTATTTGTATTGATTTTAATACAATAATTTGTTATAATTTCAAACTAATACTATACCTAAGGGGTGAATTAAATGAAAATGACAGTTGCTGAAGCAGTACTAGCTTGTCTGGAACAAGAAAACATCAAAAAAATATTCGGATATCCAGGTGGAGCCGTCCTCCCACTTTACGAAGCCATTAGAAATTCCAAGGTGGAGCATATCCTGGTCAGAAATGAACAGTCTTCTGCCCACATGGCAAGCGGTTATGGAAGAGTCAACAACTCTGTCGGAGTATGTCTCGCTACTTCAGGTCCTGGTGCAACAAACCTCATAACTGGAATTGCGACTGCTTACATGGATTCAATACCATTGATAGCTATTACAGGACAAGTAGTATCCGCTAAAATAGGAACAGACATGTTTCAGGAAGCAGATGTAGTAGGTGCAACAGAGCCTTTTACAAAGCACAATTACCTTGTGAATTCAAAAAACGACATACCGAGGATAATGAAGGAAGCATTTTACATAGCTAATACAGGTAGAAAAGGTCCTGTGCTTATTGATATACCAAAGGATATACAAAATGAAATAATAGATTTCGAATATCCAGAAAATGTTGAAATAAGAGGATACAAGCCAACATATGAAGGAAACATGAAACAGATTAAAAAAGCTGTGGAGAAAATTAACAAATCTGAGCGTCCTCTAGTAATTGTAGGTGGCGGAATCAGTTCTTCCGGGTGCAGAGATGAGCTTGAGAAATTTGTAGAAAAAACAAAAATACCAGTTGTATGTACACTTATGGGAGTTGACAGTTTCCCCAACGAATCAAAGCACTTTGCCGGTTTATTGGGATCCCACGGATATCCCTTCATCAATCAGGCAATGAACAAAGCCGATTTGATAATAGTAGTAGGTGCCAGATTTACTGACAGGTCGACTGCTGTAATCTCGGATAATAACGAAGGCCAGCATATCATTCATATCGACATAGATCCTGCCGAAATAGGAAAAAACAAAAAAACACATACTCCAATAGTTGGAGATGCGAAAAATATACTTGAAAAACTTACATCATATGAATATACGGCAACCATCAAAAAATGGAAAGACAGCCTCAAATATTCAAGAAAATCATACTGGGATGACAACCTGGGAAAAGAATGGGAACTAGAAGGTGCAAATCCTCTAAAATTCATAAAATCCATTTCAGACCACATTAATGGAAAGTCAATACTTACAGCCGATGTTGGGCAGAACCAGATATGGGCTGCACATTACTATTGTGCCAATGGAGACAGAAAATATTTTACTTCAGGCGGATTGGGAACCATGGGTTATGCCCTACCTGCTGCAATAGGAGCCAGATTCATGGCAGGTGATGACACTACTGTAACAGCTGTCATGGGTGAAGGTGGATTCCAGATGCTAATGGGCGAGTTTGCTCTTGTAAAAGAGCACAATCTTGACATAAAAGTTGTCGTAATAACCAACAACAGGCTTGGAATGGTTAGGGAACTGCAGCTCAATGCCTATGGATACAACAAGTACTGCGGCATAGACGTTAACTTCAATCCCGACTTTATGAAACTGGCTGAAGCATACGGCATTAAAGGATATACAATAGAAAAGGATAGCGACATAGAAAAGGTTCTAGACAAAGCGTATTCAATCAAGGAACCTTGCTTCATAGAATGCAAGGTTCATCATGATTTCCCTACTTTAGCACACTGGAGGTGGAAGTAATGAACCACGAAAAGCATGTACTTTCAATCACTGTTGAGAACTACCCTGGAACCCTTAGCAAGGTTGCTGGACTTTTCAGCAGAAGAGGATACAATATAGATACTCTGAATGTTGCTGAAACTACAGACACCAACATATCTAGAATAACCGTAACAGTTACAGGTGACGAAGAGATTCTTGAACAGATTACAAAACAGCTTAACAAACTTATCAATGTCATCAAAATCAACGATTTGACTTTGAAAAGATCTGTCCTCAGAGAACTTCTCTTCCTGAAGATAAACTGTACTCAAAAAACTAGAACGGACATCATACAAATGGCTGATGTCTTCAAGGGCAAGACTGTAGATATTAGCAACAAGACAATAACAATAGAAATGACCGGGGACGAAGATAAGAACAATGCCTTCATAGAACTCATTCGTCCTTTTGGAATAATAGAACTTGTTAGAACTGGTCTTACTGCCATAGAAAGAGGATGATTTCCCTAAGCCAAAATAAAGCTGGAAATCCAGTGCATTCATTGCACCGGGTTTCCAGCTTTTTAATACTAACTTCCTTCTTCTTTTATTTTATCCATCTCTCTCATCCACATTCCAAAAGAAGTATCACTTGGCATCCTCCAGTCACCTCTAGGTGACAGACATATGGATCCAACTTTCGGACCATCGGGAATGCATGACCTTTTGAACTGTTGAGTAACAAATCTCCAATAGAACTGTCTTAACCACTTGTATATTTCTTCCTTTGAGTATTTCCCGTCAAAAGCCAGTTCTGTTATTTTCATTATTTTCTTCGGTCCAAATCCATACCTTATAGTGTTGTAAAGGAAGAAGTCGTGAAGCTCATAAGGACCTATAAGATCCTCAGTCTTTTGTGATATTTCACCCTTCTCATCGGGAGGAAGAAGCTCAGGGCTTACAGGTGTGTCAAGAACATCAAAAAGTATTTCGCTGGTCTCCCCTTCAACTTCATGATCGGCCACCCATTTTACTACATACTTCACAAGTGTCTTTGGAATGCTGGCGTTTACTCCATACATGGACATATGGTCACCATTGTAGGTTGCCCATCCCATTGCAAGCTCAGATAAATCCCCCGTTCCAACCACTATTCCCCTATGCTTGTTTGACAAGTCCATGAGAATCTGTGTCCTTTCCCTTGCCTGTGTATTTTCATAGGTTATGTCATGAACCTCCATATCATGTCCTATATCACTGAAATGCTTGATGCAGGCCTCTGCTATTGGTATCTCTAAAAAAGTTGCTCCAAGAGACTTTATGAGCCCTACAGCGTTGTTGTAAGTTCTATTAGTAGTTCCAAATCCAGGCATTGTAACTGCTTTTATCATACTTCTGTCAAGTCCAAGTTTTTCGCAGGTCTTCACACATACAAGCAAAGCCAATGTGGAGTCAAGACCTCCTGATATTCCAATTACCATACTCGAAGAACCTATATGCTCAATCCTTTTTGCAAGACCACTAGTTTGTATACTGAATATTTCCTCGCATCTTTTATTCCTTTCCTCTTCCCTTCCGGGAACAAAAGGGTGGGGATTGTATTTTCTTGATATTTCACAGGATTTCGACTCTGTATAAAATTTAACTTTTCTAAATTTCTGCTTTTTCGTATCACTGAAGGAGCTTGAATTCCTTCTGTCATGATTCAATATATCCAAATCTATTTCACTGACTATTCTACTGCTTTTCATTTCATACTTTTCCGATTCCTCAAGGAGCCTTCCATTTTCAGCTATTAGACTGTGTCCACCGAAAACAAGATCCGTTGAAGATTCGCCATACCCTGCTGAAACATATACATATCCAGCAAGACATCTGGCCGACTGGTTGATTACAAGACTTTTTCTGTATTCACTCTTTCCTACAAGATCATTTGATGCCGAAAGGTTCAA